>JBCCEI010000032.1:0-19426 GCA_039030355.1 Pseudomonadota bacterium
CTTCCCATAATTGTTTGTGATGGGTGCTGTCAATGTGAATACGCGCCCAACTAGCTCCTCTCCGCGCTTATTCAAGGTTGGATGCACATCAGCCTCTGGAACTTTAATACGATATTGCCTCCATCCTATGATCGTTAACAAAGATAGGGCACCAAATATCGCGATTTGCCACTGCCAACCAAGGTCTGGGACAAATAATAATATAAAGCCCAACACAGCAGCTGATACACTGAACCAAATAAATACAGCACCTGGTGCAAATATTTCAAGTGTCAAGCATACAATACCCAACACCCACCAGTGCCAGTACTGTAAGTTAGTAACTAATTCATTCATCTATATATCTCCAGTTAAGAAATATTAATTACGCGCTATCTTTTGACAATGCTGATTTAGCAATTTCGCTAACACCCGCTATTGAACCTATTAAACTTGATGCCTCTAAAGGCAACATGATGATCTTCTGATTTTCAGCAGAGCCAATTGTATTCAAAGCATCTACATACTTTGTCGCCACAAAATAATTTACTGCCTGTATATCACCTTTAGCAATAGCTTCTGAAACCATCGCCGTTGCGTTGGCCTCGGCTTTTGCTAACGCCTCACGTGCTGCAGCATCACGTTTAGCAGCTTCAAGCCTACCATCCGCATCCAAGATTGCAGATTGTTTTTCACCTTCTGCCTTAAGAATCTCAGATTGTTTATATCCTTCAGAAGTTAAAATTTCTGCACGCTTATCACGTTCAGCTTTCATTTGCCTAGCCATTGAGTCCACCAAATCTTGCGGTGGCGCAATGTCTTTAATCTCGATCCGTGTCACTTTCACACCCCAAGGTGAGGTTGCCTCATCAACAACATGTAACAACTGTGCATTAATTTGATCACGATTTGATAAAGATGCATCCAGGTCCATAGAACCTAATACGGTACGTATATTGGTCATGGTTAAATTCAACGTAGCTCGTTGAAGGTTATTTACGTTATAGGACGCTTTTACTGGATCAAGCACTTGGTAAAACACGACACCATCAACACGTACAACTGCATTATCACGTGTAATGACTTCCTGTGATGGAACATCAAGCACGCGTTCCTTCATATTCACCTTGTTACTGATAATGTCAATGTAAGGAATAATGAAGCTCAAGCCGGGTTGTAGCGTTCTACGAAAGCGGCCAAACCGTTCAACTGTCCACTCAAATCCTTGTGGTACTCGCTTTACAGCCATTACAACTGTGAGTACTGCAAGCACTAAAAAAGCAATTGGTAAAATCTCTAGCATTAGTCCCTCCTAGCCTGTTCAACTATTTGTAAAGATATCGTTTTGTATGTAACTATATATTTACATATTTTTACACTTTTAGCAAGGTATATAGAATTATATCATTACTAATGTTAATATATATTTACTTCAGTAACTTATACGTTATATGCGATCCACTGCAAAAAATTTGGTCAACCAAGTTCATGACCCAAAATGGGCGACCGGTGTCTCGCGACTCATCAAGGCAAGCATGGCAGCCTCGGGTACGACTTATGCGGAACTCAGTATCAAACTTGAACAAATAGGCACTATTCAATCTCCGGAAAATCTTAGAGTAAAAATAAATCGTGGAAATTTTGGCGCACAACTGTTTGTCCAGCTATTAATCGTAATGGGGAAAACGGAAATTAACTTGAAGGATCTAGAAGAGATTGTAAAACACGCCGAAATGTAGTTTTCACTTGAAAATATTGAACTCAATCACAATTTTTTTTTGATTGCCACACTCTTTTATAGGCTTCTTTATACCCTCTGCCACCCTTATTGCACCATTTGTCCCATATGGTGAAAAACTCTTTAAATAGTAAGTGACAATTTCAGTTCAATTCCTCTGAACCGAATTCATATCGTGAAAGCAAACATCAAATCTATTTACTTATTTCTCATAATATTTTGTATGCAACCACTTGTTGCCAGTGCAGAACAAATGGGTCCACATGAAGTTATAGAACAGACATCTGAACATGTACTTACTGTTTTAAAACAAGAAGAATCTGAGATCAAGTCGAATCCCAATAGAATTAACGAACTTGTCGATCAGATAATCTTGCCAATATGTGACGTTGAAAGAATGGGAAAATACATTCTCGCTAAGCACTGGAAAACAGCAACTGATAAACAAAAAACAACATTCGTTCAAGAATTCCAGCAAATGCTCATTCGCACCTATGGCAAACATGTTGTTGAATATACGGATGCTGAAATTACGGTACTGCCTGAAAAAAGCTCCCAAGAAAAGTTATATCAAACTGTCAATACAATCCTTGATGCGCGCAATGGAGTGAAGCCATTGCAAGTTGATTATGTATTTAGAGTTGCTGATAACACTGCTAAAATTGTTGATGTACGTGTTGAAGGAATGAGTATTCTAAAAACATTTCGCACAGCTTTTACAAAAGAGATAGCAGAAACATCATTGGATCAGTTAATCGCTCGCATTGCTATAAGCAATCAACCATCATTAGCTTGGAATACAGCGAACTAATCGCTTTTATATATTTGTAGGTTTTTCACCTGCAACTACTGAACGATTCTCTGCGTCTTCGATCCACCAGTGTGTATATGGAAGACAGCGAACAATATAGGTTCTTTGAATTTTAGCTTCTATAGTGAGCGTTTTTGCTTGTCCCACTAAATCACTAGAACTAAATTCTCCACGAGCCTCATCGCATAATATTTTTATCTTACGAACGCCCAGGTCAATTTCAGCAACATTCCTACTTGTTCGATCAATTGGGTTTCCATCAATCTCATCAATAGTTGCGTTTCTGATGTAATCTCCACTTACAAATACACTGTCTCTTATATAAGCGGTAGGCTCAGCTGGAATTTCCTGAATAGAATGCCAGCGTGTTGCTCCACATGATGTCAACAATGACGTAAACGCAGCGCATAGAATTAACTTTGAGAATGACATGAGATTAGCTGTTGCTTTAGATGCTAACTGGTTACAAATATCAACACAAACGGCATACGCAGCACTCTTGAATTCTAATAAGATGCATATTCAAGCAATGTAAATAAGCAAATCCAGGAAACGATATGTCATCTGCTGTCTTAAACTCTAGTTTTATTATTCAGGAAATTGAGCCCATATTAGTGACCCAATATCGTGATGAAACTGGAAAGCCCCCTACATTGTATGAATTCAAGCAGTATATCGTAAGCCAAGCCGCAGAAAAATTGCTAGATGCTTTAAAAAACTCAAATTCTCATGCCCTAAATTCCATGTCCTCGACAGAAGTTCTCGCTGCAATAAATCTATATACACGCAAACTTCGTGTTAGTTGAAAATTGATTTAGCTTTTCTGAGAGTAGATAGTATTATTCTGCTCTCATTATGATTGAGCAAATCCTAAATTATAAGCATGAATTTATCACCCTTGCTTGGCTATCCTTTTCACTGCTGATCGTTAGTATTGCTATAATTCCTCTTATTGTAATTCAAATCCCAGAAAACTATTTTCATGAGCGCTTTCGTGTGCGACTCAGCAAAGAAAGTCGTCACCCTTTCATTGCTCAAGTTCTCACTGGTTTCAAAAATATCATAGGGTTTTTACTTATCGTTTTGGGCATCCTTATGCTCATTCTTCCTGGGCAAGGCATTCTCACTATTCTTATAGGGCTTTTTTTAATGAATTTCCCAGGGAAATATCGACTTGAGCGTAAATTAGTCTCAATCCCAAAAGTGCTAAAATCACTAAATTGGATACGAATTAAGGCAAACAAACCTCCGCTGATGTTAGAATAGCTTTTGCAAACTAGTACAAATATTCAGCGAGGCGAACGTGGAAAATAATAGTATAGTTTCAAAATCTACCCCACTACTAAGTGGAATAGCATTTTTTTTTGGGTCTATCTGTATAGGCGCATCTGTATTTGGTTTGTTTTGGTTAAGCAGAATCATTCCAGGCATCTACCAAACGTTAACGAATAATGGCTTTTCCTTTATGTCGAATTCATTTCTGTTTCATTTAATTTGGGCTGTTTTTTTTATTAGCCTTTTAGTTACAGGGATTAAACTACTCATATCAGCAATAAAAAAACGTAACAAAGATCTAGTTTCAGGGCTTACCTTGTATTTTCTCGGAGCTTCATTAGTGGTGATAGGGCTGTTTTATTTGATATTTCAGCAATACACATACGCATTGATTACGATAATTGTTGGAGCATTATGTATTTACCTTGAAGGTGCAACCGAACTTGCATAATTCGTTTCTTGGCGTGGATGCGAATAATTCTTAACCATAATTGCTCGTATTAGGGCACATCGACCTATATTCGTACCATATCATTCCATTATCGGCCTGCTTTTCATCACCGAAATTGATCTCCTTTATCGGTAAGGATACCCATCCATTCTATATTTGTGTCCCAATAGACCACAGAAAAATTCTCTATAAATTATTGTTTTAGCACCGCTTAAATCATTCTAACTATGCTGGGAGCATATGGATATGCAGGATAATACTTTGATTAAGACTATCGTTGTCTCGACCCTATTTACATTTAGCTGGTTACTTAATACTGCTATTGCTGATGATGCAGTAATTCAACAGGATGATGATTACCAAGTTGCTAAGTCCGAAGAAGTCTATTCCGTTCCAGAAGATTACGGTAAATCAAATAATAGTAAATTCTATTCTGAAAATAGTGAGTCAATTCTTGAAGATGGACGATTATTTGTTCAACTAAATGTTGCTTCTCACCATCCAGGCGCAGACAGCGATGATGATTTCAATGAATTTAATCCTGGGGTAGGCTTGGAATACCACTTAGATGGTTTTTATCTTGCTGGTGGATTTTTTGAAAACAGCATTGATAAATTTAGTACTTATTGGGGAGTGGGCCACGAACGCACCATAGGCGCAGATTGGTTTGGATTGGGTATTTTAGGCGGAATCGTTACAGGATACGACAGTGGATTTTCTCCACGTCTTGCTGCAGTACCCTATGTTTTGCTTAAGAGTGGCAAGACATCACTAAAAACCTATTACGTACCAGCCGTGGGTGATGTCGATGCAGACGCGATTGGGTTTGCACTCAGATTTGACATGGGTGGCTGGTTCTAATTTTTAATACTCAAAATAAATCCCTCTAGAGTGTTAGAACATCACTAGCACCCTTTCAACACAACTTTGCTCTCGTTATACTTATTTCTTCACGTTGGGAGGAAATAAATGAGCTTTAGTGATTTTGTTCTCGCCATACTCGTTCTTGTAGTAACTGCGCTCATTCTTTGGGTGTACGATATGCACCCATACACTAATAAGTTACATGTTTACACACAACAATGTGACAATATGATTTTAGATAACACTTACTGCAAAGGCACTTGGCAAGATAAACCTGTTGAGGCGTATATTGTTAACCGTGAGAGTAAACAGATTGTGCATATCACAGCCAATCAACCAGATATACATACTTTCGAAAATTGTAATATAAAAGATCGAAAAAACTGGACATGCAATGACACGCGTTCAAACAAAGATTTAGCAGTTAAAAATGGTAAACTGCTGATAGATGCTAAAGGCGATATACAGCAAATAACTCGTTTGCAATGGCTACAAAATAAAGTTTTGAAGTCTATAAATTAATTTATTCTATGACTATGCCCGACACAATCTTTGATAAAATAATTAAAAAAGAAATTCCTGCTGATATTGTATATGAGGATGATCAATGTCTTGCGTTTAAAGACGTTAATCCACAAGCACCCATTCATGTTTTAATTATTCCAAAGCAAGCAATTGCTAAAGTTGCTGATGCTGATATGGATGATCAATCTATATTAGGGCACTTACTTGTTAAAGCAGGTGAAATAGCTGATCAGTTAGGAGTTAAAGATGCATTTCGCTTGGTAATTAACAACGGTGAAAATGCAGGCCAAACAGTTTTTCATTTACACATTCACCTATTAGCAGGAAGACCGCTTAATTGGCCACCTGGATAAGCGAGATAAAAACTAATCCTTGAGTAGTTGCTCTTTTGCGAGACTCAAACCTTCGCGTTCTTCATCACTTAAAGTTGGATATTTTAAATCTAGGCTTTGAAGTGTTTTCTTAATAATTTTAGCTACGCTATAACGCATAAATGGCTTATCGTCAGCAGGTATGGCATACCATGGTGCCCAAGATTTAGAAGTTGCATTGAGCGCTTGCTCGTATGCTTGCATGTAATCATCCCAGTAACCACGCTCTTTCAAATCTGAAGAAGACCACTTCCAATTTTTTTCTTGTGTATCGATGCGACTAATAAAACGATTTTTCTGCTCCTGTTTAGATACATTTAACCAAAATTTTATAACTACGGTACCATTTCTTGCTAAATGTTTTTCCAGATCACATATTGACTCATAACGCTCGCTCCAAATCGTATTGAAATTTACTTTATCAGGTAGATTTTGGTATTTGAGAATTTCTGGATGTACACGAACTACTAACACCTCTTCATAGTAACTTCGATTAAAAATACCAATACGCCCTCTTTCAGGAAGATTTTTATTAGTTCGCCAAAGAAAATCATGATCGAGTTCCATGCTCGAAGGTTTCTTGAAAGAGAAAACCTGACAGCCAGCAGGATTAATGCCAGTCATTACTTTTCGAATAGTAGAATCTTTTCCAGCTGCATCCATCGCTTGAAATATTAGCAAAATTGCATGTTTGTCATGTGCATACAACTTGTGCTGCAAGTCATACAAGTCTTCAACCACATCCTCTAACTTATTTTTATAATCTTTTTTAGCACCAGCTAGCCCTTCCGGACTGGTTGCCGCAGAAGCAAGTGAAAAACTCTCGTCAAAAGGTACTAAAAATTCAGACTCAATAGCATTGAACATAGTTATTTATATTTCAATAATAGATTTTGCATAAAAAAGGCTCCTTAGCAAAACTAAGGAGCCTAGTAAGCTATTAATTAGGTAGATTAAATTTTAATACCTAATTTTTTCAATGTTTCCAACGTTAAACCGCCACGTGACAGACCATTTGCTCTTTGGAAGGCATCTACTGCAACCATTGTTTGGCGACCAATAACACCATCAATTGCGCCTGGGTTATGCCCAGCTTTCTTAAGCGCTCGTTGAATATCAGTTATCTTTGTACCACTCATATTAGTTTCACAAAGCACGGACTGCCACTGCATAGATTCTTCAGTCACTTTCACTTTTTTTGAGACAACTTGAGTTTTAGCAGGAATCTCAATTTTCTTTTCAGTTGCAGGTGATGCGAGCTTTCGCTTTTTAACGACTTTATATTCTGCAGGCACGTCTACGACTTTTGTTGTAGCAGGCGTCTTAACTTTCTTTTGTTTTACAGATTTATAAACCGCAGGAATTTCTTTAAGACATAGTGTTGCACCAGTTGCTTTACCATTTCCGCCTACTTTGGCTCCTTTCAATGCCCACATCACTTTCTCATCAGATGTTTTAACGCGTTTTGTAACGGTTTCATATGTTGCAGGAATCTCAATTTTCTTTTCCTTAGCAGGTGATACAAGTTTGCGCACTTTCTCTACTTTATACTCAGCAGGAATTTCTACTTTCTTAGTAGATGACGGGCTTTTTAATACACGCTTGCTTACTGTCTTATAAACAGCAGGTATTTCAACAAGACACATAATCTCACCTGTGCTGCCATCAATTCTCTCAACTGGACCGCGACCCTTTTTCCATTCTGTTGTTGCTGGCTTGACAAGAACCTTCTCAGTAACTGTTTCATACATCGCAGGCACTTCAATTAACTTTGAAGATGCTTCTTTAACTAAGACTTTTTCGGTTGACCATTCATACTTAGCAGGAATGATTTCAATCTTGCTAGAAGCTTCAGAAGTTAATACTTTTTCTGTCTCAGTTTTGTACTGTGATGGAATATGATACTCAGAATAACAATTGTTGATTTTTGCATCTGCAAGATTGAGCCCATTTGCAACAGCTCCTGAGAGTACAGATGCATTTGCGCGTCCAGCTTTTGCTGCTGCACCTTTTGTCCAAATCTTTTCTGATGGTGTAACCAAAACTTTCTCAGTGACAGTTTCATATGTTGCCGGGACAGGAATTAATTTTTTAGAGGCTTCTTTGACAAGTACCTTTTCTTCGCCCCAGCTATATTTTGCTGGAATAATTTCAATCTTTGATGATGCTTCTTTCACGACAACTGTTTGAGTTTCAGTTTTGTATTTTGCAGGTATAACTACTTTTGCAAAACACTCGCCGGCTTTTGCATTGGGAAGTGCAGATGAAGCATCACTCATTGTAGCGCCAGCTACTTTTTTTGCTGCAGAAGCCGCCGCAGTACCCGCATCCTTTGCCATTTCCCCAGCATCTTTCATCATTTCCCCTGCCTTTTCGGCAGCGCCTTCAGCCATTTCACCTGCTTTTTTCATCGCATTTTCATCGGCAAATAAAAGAGCTGAACTTGCAAGCAAAGAGATGGATGTTACTGTAGTGAAAATTTTCTTAATTTTCATCGACTTCTCCAAATTAGTTAATTTAATAAATTAGATGTATCTGAGTAATTTGTACTCATAATCTATTCTGCCGTCATTCTATTCGATTTATTGATTGCATGTGAAGTATTAAATAGTGAAATCATTTAACTATGGCTACACTTTACAATCAGGAATACAAAATACAGATATGCGGGTAAGCACTTTTGTAAATTATTTTATGAATCGCAATATTCCCTTCTGACTTCTAGTGCTTCAGGCATCCACTCATTTAGTTGTTTAATTCGAGTTTCATGACTTGGGTGAGTTGACATGAATTCCGACGGTTGCCCTTGCCCTTTGTGATGCTCTCCCATTCTCACCCATATTTTAGGTGCCTCTCGCGGATCAAAACATGCCCTCGCGGTATATATAAGCCCCATATAATCAGCTTCTGATTCATGCTTTCTTGAAAATGGTAGTAATACCCCATATTGCGCTCCCATACCCAAGGCACCCATCACCATTCTTTGGGTTCCAACATCCATCGAGCCCAACGCCATTCCAGCTGCCATACTGCCGTACTGCACTAATTTTTGATGTGCCATACGCTCAGCACCGTGGCGTGCAACGGCATGGGCAATTTCATGCCCCATAACAGCACTCAATCCATCTATGTTTTCTACTACCGGCAAAATACCTGTGTAGACAGCAACTTTTCCGCCAGGTAGTGCGAATGCATTAGCTTGTTCAGAATCAATTACATTAAATTCCCAATCAAAATCTAAATCTTCTTCAATTACTTTTGCTAAGCGATAGCCGATATCTCGCACCAAGTCCACGGCCTGACCAGAACGCAAAACTTTTTCTTGTGACAAAAGTTGTTGGTAACTTTGTAAGCCCAAAGCCTTTTCTTGTTCGCGTGAAATGTCGACCAATTGAGAGCGACCTGTCATTGAAACTTCTTCTTGATTACTAAAATAGTAATACGCTAGGTAAAGTCCAAATAAGACGATTGGAAGTAAACGCATTGCACCACCACGTCGATTACCTCGGTTACCGTAACGATAACGACCTCTTCTCATCAAACCCTCTCTTTAGAATTATGCAAAAAATACTAATTATATCGATAAATTATTTTATTAAAGCTTTTGCGCCAATCCGCAACACGTCATCTACAATCGATCCATCTCCGCCAACGTCTAAAAATCCACTAAGCATATTAATCATGCCATCATTAGTTGATGCAGTGTGTTGTTGATTTAAAAGTCCATCTCCAACCGCACGTTTTTTCATAGCTCCCATTACTACTGTTGCAATAATAGGAAGCAGTTGCTTTATCAAGGCAGAATCAATTCCAGTTTTTGTAGAAGCATGCCCTGCAAGACTACGACTTGCATCCTTATTACCTAAAATATGGCCAAGAATGCCATTGCCATCTAAACGGGTATTTACATTTCCTAATGAACTAGGTTGATCGAAATAACGGTCATGGTTGCCCGAATTTAAGGCGCGGATCAGACTTTCTAAACCGCCCTGGGATTTTGTGCCATTTTGTAATCCACCTGCTAAAGCAGGTAGCACTTGCCCAAGGAGTTGTTGCAGTTGATTGGGTTGCAATCCAGACATTGAGCTCAATTCATTTACAGGCCCGCTCGACTGTGTCTGCTTCAGCAATTCAAGGATATTCATAGCAACTCCTTAATTATTATATTAATTATATGGAGTATTACATCAAAATGGCTATGACTTTATAACAACTTGTAAAACATGCATTGCAATCATCTTCGCTTCATTGGTGGGGATGACCGAAATTTCCACAGAACTGTTCTGGTTGCTAATTGTGCTTGAGTCACTGTCGTTTGCAGATTCATCAACATCAGCTCCAAGCCAATTTGCCAAATCACATATTTTTTTACGTATCACAGCTGAGTTCTCGCCAATTCCAGCTGTGAAAACTAATTGATCTAAACCACCTAACTCAGCGGTCAATGCACCAAGATGTTTATTTACTTGATAACAAAATAAATCGACTGCCTGCATGCAAGAACGTGACTTAGACGCCAATAGATTGCGCATGTTATTTGATTCTTTAGATACTGCCAGGAGCCCAGACTCTTTATACAACATGGTTGAAATATCTTTTGCACTCATCGAGTAATGTGACATTAAGTGCAGTACAACACCTGGATCTAAATCCCCGCATCGTGTGCCCATCACCAAACCATCCAACGGAGTAAAACTCATCGTTGTTGCAACTGATTTTGCATTTTTGATAGCGCACATACTCGCACCATTACCTAAATGCGCAATGATAATTTTTTTATTTTCAATCTTTGTTTGTTTGCTAATGTGCTTGACAATATATTCGTAAGAAAGCCCATGAAATCCATACCGCTGCACACCTTCTTGATGATACTTCTCTGGTAATGCAAAACACTTTGCAAGTTCTGGCATGGTTTGGTGAAATGCAGTGTCAAAGCAAGCCACTTGTGGCAAATTTGAATAAAGTTTTTTTATGATATTTATAGGTGCGAGATTATGTTGCTGATGTAGTGGTGCTAAAGGTTGATAACTTTCTAGATCGTGAATAACCTTTGTATCTATTAGTACAGGTTCGGCATACTTTGGGCCACCATGTACGATTCGATGACCGACAGCGATGAGATCAATATTAGTCTGTTGCGATAACCAGCCAAGAAAAAATTCTACTGCATCTTGATGGTTAGCTGAATTTACGCTGACCTCAGAAAGGTTTTTATCAATTAATTTACTATCGTTACTATCTTTGATGGTGAGTTTAGCGTCAAAATGAAAAAGCCTGACAGCACGTGCATTTATAATTTTCGCAGGTTCATTTTCTTGGGCATTAAAAACAGAAAATTTGACACTAGAAGAACCTGCGTTAATGACTAATATATGCTGCATCATTTTATGCTGTGTTGTTATTAGCAATGATTACAGCTAGCGCACATGCAGCTAATCGACTTACCGCATCGTCCGCACGGCTTGGCAATACCACTGGCACTTTCGCTCCTAGAACAATACCCGCACTTTCAGCACTAGCAAGATATTCCAATTGTTTGGCGAGCATATTTCCCGCTTCCACATTTGGAACTACTAAAATCTCGGCCTTGCCTGCGACATCGGACTTGATTCCTTTAATTTTTACTGCTTCTTCTGAAATTGCATTATCAAATGCAAGTGGGCCATCAAGTATGCCACCCGTTATTTGGCCACGGTCCGCCATTTTACAAAGCGCTGCAGCTTGCAAGGTAGATTCAATTTTTGAAGTTACCGTCTCAACGGCAGATAAAATTGCAACACGGGGAGTATTAATATCGAGAATATGAGCGAGATCTATTACATTTTGCACAATATCTACTTTCGTTTCTAAATCAGGTTCAATATTTATCGCTGCATCAGTTATAAATAAAGGTCGTGGATACGTTGGCACATCAAAAGCAAAAACATGACTCATTCTACGACCGGTTCTTAATCCACCTTCGCGACTTACAACAGCGCTCATTAATTCATCGGTGTGCAACTTGCCTTTCATAATTGCAGATACTTTGCCATCACGCGCCATCTCTACTGCCAACTTTGCAGATGCATGGCTATGTTCAGTTGGAATGATCTCAAAATTACTTAAATCTAAGTTTGCATTCTTGGCTGCAGCATTTATGCGATCTTTAGGTCCAATCAAAACTGGAATGATTAGCCCTTCTTCTGCTGCTTCAATTGCACCTTGCAATGCGGTTTTTCCTACGGGATGTACGACCGCGGTTTGTAATGATGGCATGCTGGATACTGCTGCAAGTAAGCGTTCTAAATGTGGTCTTGGATATGTCTGCATGATGGATTGCCTTGATACGGAAAAGGTTAATTATTGTGTCATATACTTAATTGTTATCAGCATGCAGATTACAATTTTTTAACAACTAAGGTAAGCTTGAATTACTCAAGTTTGATTAAAATTAACACGGAGGACACACCATGAGTGTTGCAAAAATTTCAGAAATTAGCGCTTCATCTAGCAAAAGCTATGAAGATGCAATTGAGACAGGTATCGCACGTGCCAATAAAACTCTGAAGGGTATTAAAAGCGCCTGGGTAAAAGACCATCAAGTATCAGTGAAAGGCGGTAAAATTGAAGAGCACCGCGTGGTGCTAAAAATTACTTTTGTTTTGGATTAAGCATCAATTTCATTGCAGACAAGGATGTCTGTAAAATAGATTTACCAATATTTAGATCTATAGAACTAAATGAAAAGTCTTATCGTTGCTCTACTGGGTTTACTTTCCGTAATTTATATCTTAAATCCTGGTGCAGGTATTTTTGACTTAATCCCTGACATCATACCATTTGTTGGAAACCTAGATGAAGCAGCTGCAACAGCGTTATTTATAAGTTGCCTTGGATATTTTGGAATTGATTTGGCAAATATATTTAAAAAAGACAAATCTGCTTTTAATCACGACGAAATTAGCAAAAAGGATAATTCATAATTTCTCACCTGATGCGCCTGCAATATTCTCAACCCTAGAGATTTGCGCAATCAATAATTTGTTAGTCGTTACGCTGAATCTCCATTAATCGTTTATCTATCCAATCAATTATACGCTGGATTCTTTGTTTGCTGATATCTTTCTTTTGGATGTCATGAAGATTTTCACGCACATGCATGACTAGGTCCTCAAACTTTGCAGCTTGTTCGCTGTAATAACGTGCGTTTGTTTTAGATTTATGTAAATCATTTTTAAGAGCGTTATAACTCATTTCACCATGTTGCTTCGCTGCTCCAGATTCAAATGATTCTTCTTTTATACGCTCAACCAAAGAAAGCATATCGGCTTGTTCCACCTCGGCTTGTGGATAGCACTCTAATAAATCCTCTAAATGGATTTGCCCGCGTGTAGAAGCTAGTTGTTTACTGGATATTTTTTTTTGAATGTCTTGTGCTTGTACTTTCGCTAAAGAAGCAGCTTTTGTTATGGATATGAAACGAGGCATTATATTTTCAGACAATGAACTATCTAACAGGTATGTACCCGCCTTGAACACCTGATTTTGATAAAACTAATTGCCATAATTGAATATTTCTTGCTCGAAATGCCCCTGCGCAACTTAATAAGTAATATTTCCACATTCTATAAAATCGATTGCCATATTTCTCACTGAGCTGGCTCCAATTTGCATCAAAGTTACTAAACCATGCCATTAGCGTTTTATCATAGTCCGCACCGAAACTATGAAAATCTTCAAGAACAAATAAATGTTCTAACGCCATACTAATATCTTTTAATGATGGAAGCACGCCATTTGGGAATATATATTTATTGATCCATGCGTCTGGATTATGACGCGTATAATTCGATCCTATTGTATGAAGTAAAAATAAGCCTTCATCTTTTAAACAACGCGCTACTACATCCATATAGGCTCGATAATTTTTTTGCCCAACATGCTCAAACATACCTAATGAAACAATGTGGTCAAATTTTTCGTTAAGCTCGCGATAATCTTTCAAACGAATCTCAATTGGCAAATCTTGACAACTTTGTTTTGCAAATTCCGCTTGTTCTTTTGAAACTGTAATTCCAACAGCACTCACTCCATAATGCTCAGATGCAAATTTGACAAAGCTGCCCCAACCGCAACCAATATCAAGCACATGCTGTCCACTTCTTAAACCAATTTTGCGGCAAACCAAATCGAGCTTGTTTTCTTGCGCTTCTTGCAAATTTTTTGCATCTTTCCAATACGCACAGGTATAGACCATGCGTTTATCTAGCATGTTGGAAAATAAATCATTTCCAATGTCATAGTGTCTTTCGCCTACATGAAACGAGCGGCGAATACTTTGCAGGTTAAATAATTTTGATTGAAGTAATGACCGAAAATATAAATTAGATTTAACCTTTCTCTCAATATCTGTAGAAAGAAGTTTGAAAAAAAACTGATCTAATTGATTTGCATCCCACCACTCTTCCATATATGCCTCGCCAAGACCAATAGAGCCTTCAGACAAAATACGCCTGTACAAACGTTCGTCATGCACTTGAATGTCATGAATTTTCTCATTACCAACCTTGATATTCGCAAGGTTTAATAGTTCATTAACACGGTAATTAAATCGATCCATCAACTCATTTCCACTATATTTCTATTGTAATAATTATTCTTGAATATGCTTATAATTCACTAAAATATAATAATAAATTCCATAACAATAAAAGATAAGCCCATGCCGCTATCTGTAAATTTGCTATTTGCATTACTTGTATTAGTAATTGGCTTCTTGATGTTACTTAGCAAGAATTAGTTACTGCAATATTATTTGCATGCAAGATTAGCGCCAAGCACTGAAAAGCGCCTTACGTTAGACTCAACACAAAGGGTTCTAGGCCTTTCTGTTTGTTTGATGGGGGTTTTATTAGTATCAGTCGCAGTTAAAGTGAATGCAAGATACTTCTTCGTTGCGATGAAGAGGGTGACCCAAACTAATTACACCAGTGCCATATAGATATACTTTCTGGCCGTGAATTCGAATTTTACCTAAATCCTCGGTCTTGATGAATGTGCCGTTCAAGCTTCGATCCATCAATACGAATTCACCATTGTTATAACTGATTGAAGCGTGCTGTTTGGAGACAAAGCGATTATCGACACGCAAGTCGGACTGGAGTGAGCGCCCTAGAGTAAAACTTTTGAGATGTGTGTCAAAAAAGTATTTTTGATCGCCAAATCGCAATGTTAAGGTGCTTGAATTTCTAATTGGCTGGTTTTCTTGCCAAATAAGCTTCAGATTAGACTTACGTCGATCGCTGATACGTCGGCGATCTTCCCTGACGATATTGAAGTCGCTATCTAGCAACGGAAACCCAACAGATGTGGTTTCCAAACGACGATCGCGCGCGCGCTGAATGAATTCCTTCGGCTCAGCCTTCAAACCTTCTACAGCCATGACTCTCAACTAACCTCTCCAAGTTATGACATAAGTATAGGCAGGGAATTTTGTGTAAAAAGTGAAATAGATCAACTTGTGGTTTCACCATATATAACAAGAATGACAATAACCATATATATCTTATGGGCTTATACTGATTTTCTAACGTTCTTTATCGTATTTGTAGATCGATACTTATGTGTGAAACCAAAACCAATTCCATCATTTGAGAGATGTACAACAACAGCCCAAACCCGAATTAAACGTATGGTATTTTTCTCAGCAACAGAAAATACAAGCTGCACTCTACGGCCCACATAGGCATGATCAGGTACGCAATCCAAATAAGCGCCACGGGTACTTAAATTAACCGGACTTGAGCGATTAATATTTAATTGCGGGCAATATAAGTGCAAATTTGATGGCGATTGCTTACGTCTTGTAATTCGCCTGTCTTCTTTTTTAACTGCAGTTTGATTCATCGATCCCTCTTGAAAAAATTAACTGATAATTTAATTTCTATGGCTGCTGTTTAGATAGCCTATTATATTTCTAATCTGAAATCATAAAACAAGTACAATCAATTTAATAATACCTTTATTTACAAGGTCTTAGGAACATGTTATAAAAACACTAAACCTGAATTTCACAGTGGTTTATTTTTGATTACTACTGTTTATCTTCTTCCTATATTCACAAAATCTGTATCAGTCTTGAAGCATCAGAATTGATCAAATTTTGTCTGATTTGATGTGTAAAATCGATTGATAATAGAAAATCACTCAGATAGGGACTTAATTTATGACTTTAAGCACAATAAACTTGGTAAATATAACGTTTTTACATACAATACCGTCGTTCTGTCGTAGCACTGCCGTATTTACACAGTGTATCCATCTGGGAAGTTGGGTGGTTAATGACAAACACAAAATTAATCAATCGTACGATTATCATTTAAATAACTTCGGAGTTAATAATATGCTAACTAAGAAACTTCTAGTCCCTGCAGTAATTGCTTTTGCTGCTGTTATGTCAACTGGTTGTCAAACCACTGAGACTATGGCAGAGGAAACAATGGAAGGCGATCCAATGGCTGAACTACGTTCAATTGCTGAAGAAGCGCTTCGCACTGCAAACACTGCTGCTCATGATGCTGCTACTGCTAAAGATTTAGCGCTAGCTGCTCAAGACGCTGCTAACGCTGCTCAAGCTTGCTGCGATGCTAATTCACGCCGCATGAGCCGCATGTTTGACGGTTCTATGAGTTCTAAATAAGGGAGCTCTTTACTAGATTTATCTTCTTTTGGAGATAATCGAAAAGGCCCGCATCAGCGGGCCTTTTTTATGTTCGCAACAAAATACCGTGCCAGATCGATCGCTAGATTTTTGAACCCACAGAAGTTGGCAGACCTGTCTTATTTCTTGCCATTTGATTAGCTAGTTGCCAATTTACTTTGTAATCTTTCTTAGATTTAGTCGCACCAATAATGGCTTGAACGAATTGAGTCAAATGTCTTGAGTTACCGCCACTTTCATCACCTTCGTTTGGATGCATTTCGGCATATAGCTTTCCATCTACCCAGGCAAGCTTATAAGGCTGATTTACAATAGCAACTGGTGTGTTGATGGAAACACGTGAAAATAAATCTTCAATGTCATCTGGATGCAATCGAACACATCCATGCGTCACTTTCATACCGATTCCCCGTGGATTATTTGTTCCATGGATTAAATAACCAGATAGACCTAGTCGGATTGCATATTTACCAAGTGGATTGTCGGGCCCAGGTGGAACGGTTGGCGGTAAGGGGTCGTTATTTTCTTCGTGTTCTTTAAGAATCGACTCTGGCACTGTCCAAGTAGGATTTTTTTTCATTCCTATAATGTTGGTTTTAGCATTAGGCGTATCCCATCCCTCTTTGCCAATACTGATAGGATAGGTGTAGACATACCCAGGTTCAGCTTTTGGATAGAAATAAACACGCATCTCTGCACGATTCAACACAAGACCTTTGCGCTTGGCATCAGGGAGGATAAATCGTGTGGGTATCACGATTTGTGTACCCTTACCCGGTAACCACGGATCTACGTTGGGGTTTGCAATCACCATTTCCTGAAAACCCAAACCGAATTTACGTGCCAATTCAATGAACGTATCGGACTCTTTAGTTGTCATCATGGTCATATGACCAATGATAGCGCTGCCATCTACAGGTAATTTATAACGCTCAGCGTGTGATTGAAAAGAGCTCAGTAATAAAGACATACCAAGCATAAGGTAGATCGATTTCATGATAAATTTTGCAAAAACAAATTAATTAAGACTATCCTTTAGACTATAGTAATCATTACCGCCCATGTAAAACAAATCAGTGCAATAGATGGTAAAAAGTATGACTAAGTACCTTGAACTAGTGCCCAAATACAACGCGCAAAATAAAGCAAAGAATGGTTTCCGCAACCTTGCGCTATGGTTTGTATTTGCAAGCCTACTAATGGCATGTGCATCCACTCCCCCCTCCAAGACACTACCACAATCAAAAGTAGCGGTAACAAGTATTGACCATGCAAACTACCGCAAATACGTGAGCGATGATATAGATTCCGTTAAAAATAAACTTATCAAGGCGCAAGCCCATGCAACTGAAAAGCAGCATGCTGAAGCCGAACACCTGGCACAACAGATTTTAGTAGATGTAGAACTTATTCAAATTAAAACGCAACGATTAATTGTAGAACAAGAAGTAAAACAAATCGAAAGCAGTGTTTCTAATTTAAATGAAGAATTAAAATGGCGCGAACCAGTTCAAGTGACACCTATTAATTAAGATTCGTTGTTAGCATGAATAAGAAGTTTTTAATTATTATTCTTTTGCTTGCGCTTTACAGTTGCGCTAGCACACCTAAATCCTATGTGCTGTTAAATGAGGCAGAGGCTGCTCTGAATCAAACTAAAAACGAACCAGGAATTAGACAAATGGCTTCTGTTACATTGTTTGAAGCCGATGAACAAATAAATTTAGCCAAAAATGCTCTAAGTAACAAAGACATGGCAAGTGCTGATCATCACATCTATCTTGCTAATCGCAAACGACAAGTCGCACAAGAGCTCTATTTAAAACACCAGCAAGAACAAGAGCTCATAAAACTCAAAGCACAACAGATTGAAATGATCGCCCATGCGCGCCGCAATGAATCAAAACGTGCTAAAACGCAAAACCAGCAAGCTCAGCAACGCATAAAGCAACTCGAACTTGCATTGGGCCAGTATAAAGCTGAAGAAACCAGCCGTGGCACGATCTTAGTGATTAACGATTTATTGTTCGCAAGTGGTGGTGCGAACTTGCAAGCACAATCTCATCGACGTTTAGAACCTTTGGTGCAGTATTTACAAGGTAACGCTAATCGAGAAATTATCATTGAAGGCCATACAGATAGTGTCGGCAACCCAGAAACCAATAAACAACTTTCATTAAAACGTGCTGATGCAGTGAAAACCTTTTTAATATCGCGTGGCATAGAATCAAACAGAATAGAAACACGTGGATTTGGTGAAGAAGTTCCAGTCGCATCTAACACTACCAATGCAGGAAGAAGTTTAAATAGACGTGTTGAAATTGTAATTAAAACGCCGCAGTGAGCATAGGGATATGCGAATATGATGTCCATCAGGGACGATGCATCCGATTAAAGTAAGAAAAAATTAATTAATTTGCGTGTTGAATATTCAATTTCTCAAAATGTCCGCTAACGACCCAAAGCGGACATTCTCACGAATCACCTAAATGAAGAAATTACTCAAAATATGTCTCTATCTTTTGATATTTTTTCTGATTATTGCATCTGTAAGCTATCTAATAATATTTAGAAATCAAGAAATAGATGTAGGGTTAATTCCAAATGAGTTTGAATACTGCGGTAGTCAAATATACGGAAGCAATCCTGAATATAGAGAGATTGTAGCTTGGTTAAAGGCAAATAAATATGGCTGGCATAGATCGTATGCCAC
>JBCCEI010000033.1:0-19012 GCA_039030355.1 Pseudomonadota bacterium
ATAACTACGATTTGGATCTAGTGCTTCAAGGTAAGCCGACAATATTTGATCTGATAATGTGTTATTGATGGAAATTTCTTTATAGTGATATTTATCAAGAAAATGAGCAATGAGTTTGGTGGCACGGTCATGCTGTTTTGCAGGAACGAGTGTTCCGCCGGTATTGCTGTACGTGTAGCTCGATGTAAACAAACAAATTGCACCGAGACTAAATAGCGCTGATTTTCTTACTAGTTTGATAAAATTAATCACTTGGTGTTGGGTAATATGCTGATCGAGAGTTGGCTCTCTAAATTTGTAATTGGTATTGTGAACGAGGGTTAAAAATGAGTTATACCGACTAGAGTTTGCTATGTGAAATTCGTATATTTGCCTTGTTAAAATCCAGTATATATTTGTAAGCATTTGATTGTAAGGACTATATTTAACTTGATATGCTTTCATAGCTAAAGCGGCATGAAGGGCTACTCAAATACGATAAACTGGGCAATAACTCTAAGACCTCAATAATAAAAGAAAATTTCCTTTGACTACTGATAATACGATCGTAATTGGTAAAAGCGATGCGATTCAGCATCTCTATCTCAATCGAGCCAATCGCCATGGCTTGATAGCTGGCGCTACTGGCACGGGTAAAACCGTAACCTTGCAGATTCTTGCCGAGGGGTTTTCGCAAGTAGGTGTGCCCGTATTCGCGGCAGATATTAAGGGTGATTTAAGCGGTATTAGTCAAGCAATTGAAGAAAAACCAAAATTAGTAGAACGTGCCGCTAAAACCGGTGTTGAAGGCTACACGCCTAGAGGTTTTCCTACCGTTTTTTGGGATATCTTTGGTAAGCAAGGTCATCCAGTGCGAACCACCATTTCGGAAATGGGCCCGTTACTACTCTCACGTTTGCTAGATTTGAATGACACACAAGAAGGTGTACTCAATATTGCTTTCAAGCTCGCGGATGATCAAGGTCTTCTTTTATTAGATTTCAAAGATTTACGTGCAATACTTAATCACGTTGGTGAGAATAGAGCAGCGCTCACTGTGGACTATGGCAACGTCAGCGCACAGTCCATTGGTGCAATTCAAAGACGATTGTTGGTGCTTGAGCAGCAAGGTGCGAAAAACTTTTTTGGTGAACCTGCGCTAGCGTTGAAGGATTTAATGCGCACTAACACCGAAGGCAAGGGCTATATCAATTTATTTGCCGCGGATGAACTGATGCAAAATCCAAGACTATACTCAACATTTTTATTATGGCTACTCTCAGAACTATTTGAAGAGTTGCCTGAAGTAGGGGATCCCGACAAACCAAAATTGGTATTTTTCTTTGATGAAGCACATTTGCTCTTCAATGATGCGCCTAAAGCTTTAGTTCAGAAAGTAGAGCAAGTTGTCCGTTTGATACGCTCTAAAGGTATCGGTGTCTATTTTGTTACCCAAAACCCAATAGATGTTCCAGATGAAGTCTTAGGGCAGTTGGGAAATCGCGTTCAACATGCACTACGTGCCTATACTCCTCGAGACAAAAAAGCAGTTAAAGCTGCGGCAACGACCTTTCGTGAAAATCCACAATTGGATACTGAAAAAGTAATCACTGAATTAGGGGTTGGAGAAGCGTTGGTTTCAGTTTTAGACCCAGATGGTGTGCCAACGATTGTACAACAAACTAAAATTCGGCCTCCAGAATCACGTATGGGTCCTGCGACAAAAGTAGAGCGTAAAAGTGTTTTTGAGCAAAGCCCGATTAAAAATATATATGATGAAGCAGTAGATCGAGAAAGTGCAGCAGAAAAATTATTAGCCCGTACTGAAGAAGCGGCAAAAAAAGCAGAGAAAAAAGCTGACAAAGAGCGTGAATATAAAGCTAATAAACCTAAGGCTAGCAAAACAATACGTAAAAAACGTAGTACAAGAGAAACAACTACTCAGACAGTTGTAAAAAGTGCGACTAAGATTTTCACTTCACGTTTGGGCCAATCCATAATACGTGGGGTTATGGGTTCAATTTTCAAAGGACGATAACGTAAAAAGGATAATGGGAATGGATGCCAATGGTGTAATCAATAATTGGGAAGAGTGTCTAAATAATTATGATTTAGAAGGCATAGTTGAACTCTATTCAAGCAACGCAGTATTGTGGGGAACCTTTTCAAAGGTTATACGTGATAGCTCTGAATTAATAAGCGAATACTTTCAAAATTTGTTTGAGAAAAAAGAATTAAGTGTAAATTTTAGTTCTAAAGCTTCGCGTTCTTATGAAAACACAACAATTTTTTCAGGAACATATGAATTCTCTTATATGGAAGATGAGTTAGTAATACATTATGCTCGTTTTACATTTGCTGTATGCAAAGAGGATAGTGGTTGTTTTAAAATTGCTGAGCATCATTCTTCGATAATCCCTTGAATCAATTTGATAGACCTTCAACCAATCGTTTTAAACCTTCTTCAATAAATTCATCTGCTAGAGCGCCATAAGATAAGCGTAGGTAACAGCCTGACTCTATTCCAAATGCAGATCCTGGGATAGTTGCAACTTTATGTTTTTCTATTAAATTTTTCGCAAGTTGCATGTCGTTTTGTTTAGAGTCGATATGTAGCAACGTGTAAAACGCTCCTTCAGAAGTTGGCTTATCATTTAGACAGTTCAGGTCTGATAATTTATTCAAAACCAGATTGCGTTTTATCGTCATTGCCTGTCTTTTGTTGCGTATAAAATCTGAATTTGCGCTCAATGCTCCAACTGCTGCATATTGTGAGATGACCGGCGGAGAAATAAGAATTGTGTCTTGTATTTTTTTAACCGCAGGCAATAAATGTTCAGGAATAACCATATAGCCTATGCGCCAACCAGCGAAACCATACCCTTTTGAAAAAGAAAATAGCGATATAGTATGCGAATGTGCATCTTGAATGGATGCAGAAGAGAAATGTTTATGCTCGTCATAATAGAAATCTTCATAGGCTTCATCGCTAATATGATAAATATTATGTTGTTTGCATAATTGATTGATCGTTTGTAACTCTTTCTTCGTATACACCGCGCCACTAGGGTTATTTGGGCTAATTGTTACAATGGCTCTAGTCTTTTTATTAATTGCAGATTTGATTTTTTCAATATCTAAATGAAAATCATTATTCGTAGCTACCAAAACTGCTTGGCAGCGTTCCATTGCCAACGACATTTCATGATTGAAATAATAAGGTAATGGTAGTATCACCTCATCGCCAGGGTCTGTTATTGCTAATATTGCTGTATTGAAAGCCATGTTAGAACCAGCGGTCACGACTACTGCATTTTGATCATCAACTTCAATGCCATTTACGTTGCGTAATTTTTTTATCAACGCTTGCTGTAATTCCGGAATACCTTCAACTGGCCCATATCGGTTGATGGATTCATCCGTTAAGCAATTCTGTACATGCTCAAATGCTTCGGGGGGCGGACCGTAAAATGCAATACCTTGTCCAAAAGAAATTGTGCCTGGATTATTACGAGACAGTTGGCCTATGTAGGGAATAATAGGCGACTGAACAGTGTCCATGCGATTACTACATTTCATATTATTAATTATTAAATTGTAATGCGACGATAGATGTCAGAGACTTTATAAGGCAGTTTATCAACGTGATCAATAACGGCAAAATTTACGGGACCGTACATATGCTGCAAATAGTCCATCGCTTCATCATCAATAGTGATGCAAAAAGGATGTATACCTAAAAACTTGGCTTCGATTAATGCGCGGCGTGTATCTTCAATACCATAAGGACCGCGATAACCATCTTGATCATCCGGGCGTCCATCTGAGAGTGTAATTAGTAATTTAGTGCGTGCTTCTACTTGGTGTAGTTTTTTTGTTAAATGTCTGATGGCAGCACCCATACGCGTATAATCTTGTGGTTGTATTCCACTGATTCGTGCTTTTACATTTTCATCGTAGTTTTCGAAAAATTCTTTTACTTTATAAAGCTCACAGCGTTTATGTGTTACGCCTGAGAAACCATATATTGCATATCGATCTCCCAAAATTTCAAGTGATTCACATAGTAGTACTAATGCTTCACGTTCCATTTCATTGATCCAACCCGATGTGGATCCACTCATGTCGACCATAAACATTACTGCAATATTGCGATCTATTTTGCGAGACTTGGTAAATAAATTTTGTGAAGCTTCAAAGCCCATTTTAGTGTCGGAATAGGCTTCAACAATCGCATCGAGATCAATATCATCGCCAAATGGTTGGCGTTTCATGCGTTTATCATCTTCTCGTAATGCTTCGAAAGTTCTGTGCAAATGTTTAATAAGTCCACGATGTTTGTGCAGGGTTTTATTAACAAAATTCGACTGCACTGCTTGCACTTCAATCTCTCTTAAGTGACACCATTGTTTTCTATATTTTTGTCGAGAGTGGTCCCATTCATCATATAGAAATTCATCTTCTTGGAAATCTTGAAGTGTTTGCTCCAGATCTTCTGAGCTTTGTGTATTATTTTCACTCGCGACATAATCTGTATCTAAATAATCATCCGGAATTTCACCAAAATCTTGTAACACAGACGCTAAAAGCTCTTGTATTTCTTCAGTGGGTTTGATCGCATCATCATTGTATTGCAACTCAATTTTAAACCCATCAGGCAGCGTGTCGTCTGATAATTCATTAACTGTAAAGCCTTTAATGCCATCATCTGCAATTGCATCATTAGAAGATTCTCCAGTTTCATTTTTCGTATTTTCTCGGCCAGTTTTCTCTAATTCTTGTTGCAATTGTGTGAGTTTATCTCGCAAAGAAGCTTTTTCTCTTTTTGCCCTTTCTTCCATGGTCTTACGAACGGCATTTGGATTGAGTGTTCCTTGGTAAAATTTATCTTCAGGCATCAAGTCATCTTTATAAACAGCTTCTAGAAAAAACATCGTGTCGCGAGCAGTAGCGTTGGGTTCGGCTAATTTTATATAGGCTCTTTGCCAATTATTAGACAGATGATCTGTTTTCTGCTCTTCACCAAGCACTTGCATAGCACGTGCTATACCGGGCAATTCGTTTCGAATACAAGCATCGAGGCGTATCGTCTCAAGCTTATGAAAAATTGATAAAGCCCGTTCTGGGTCTTTGAATCGGTTAGCGACTGCTTCAAGATTTAAGCGCCAAGTGCCAAACCAAGCTTGTGCCCACTGGTGCACAAGCATAGCTTTGTAGAAAGTAAAGTTATCTTCTTTTTTGCTATATTGTGTCGAAACTTCAGGTAGTCTGATTGTTTCTGTGTCAGTAAAATATTCGCCACTTACATCAACAGATAAATATCGGCCACTTAAACCTGTAACGAAACTTTCTAATATGCGGGATACATCGGCTAATGCAATACTATTAGGGGCATGACTAAGTGATTGGACATATTGTTCTACATTGCAAATGGCTTCAACCGATTTATTTAGACCATTTTGTTTATAAATATCTATAATAAATATAATCCATTCATTCCATTGTTCTTCATCAACTAGTTGTAAGCTTTTTGGTGCAGATTGGCAAAAGTTAAATGCTAACTCAACACTTGTTTTGCAAATTTCATCAACAGAATGCAGAAAACGATCCTGATCAACCTTAGCAAAGCTAGCAAGTTCTTTAGCGGGCTCAAAGACACTGTTTTGCACACTCAAAACTGGCTCAACTAATAGTTCCATACGTAGTTGAAGTTCGCGTACACCCATGCCACCGTAGGATGCACTCGTAGTGAGTCCACCTTGCCGTTCTAGAGATTTTATATGTCCGCCGTCTTTACTATAGGCAGGAATTTCATATTCTTCGCTGCCATCTTTTTTCAGGAGTTTTTTCCATTGTTTTTTCCAAAACATATTTGCTAGTACCTAATCAAATTTTTTAAGCAAATATGTTTTGGCCTGATTGATTTTAGCGGCAAGATAATCACTTCCGCCACGGTCAGGATGTATTTTTTGAATAAGTTTTCGATGCGCTTCAATAATTTCTTCCTTAGAAGCTTCGGCATCTACACCTAAAACTTTGCAAGCTTCCTCAGTGGTCATGTCTGCATTGGTGGGTATGTTGCTCTCGCTGTTACTATGATTTTCTTGCGTTTGCTTGGATCCAAATATTTTTTGGAAAAAAGGCAAATAATTCAGTAATCCCAAAAACTTTTGAGCTAAGGCTACCAAGGTCGCTATAGCGGCGAAGAGCCAGTTCAATCTTCCTGTCGCAGCCATCAATATCAGGACCGCAGCGACCATGATAAGCAGGGCCTGTATTTGCTTTTTTTTCGGCTGCTTGCGCACCCATCGAAAGAATAATAATACTGCAATGATGGCAGCAATGATTAATATTTGGTTCATTAAACTAGATTAATTGATAATGATCTTGGTTGTGGGCATTCAAGCTGAGCTCTAAAATACCAGATTGAATTGATACTCCTCACACTAAATTACTATCAGTTTAACCCAAATTAGCATTTCAATCGTTTAAGCATGTAAATCAAGTAAAAATAAAGGATTGAACATGAAACGAGCAAAATCTAAGGCACTATTTTTCATAAGCTTATTATTCGGCTTGATGATAGGGCAGGTTACTGCGAGCACATTTGACGATGAACATAGAAGTACTTTGCAAGATCAATCAGAAGTTGCGGTTACGATCTATAACGATCAGTTAGCGTTAGTAAAGGATCTACGTACAATTAAATTGGACAGTGGTTTCAATAAATTAGCGTTTCGAGAAGTTAGCGCACAAATGCGTCCTGAAACAGCTTTGCTCAGAAGCCTCAATCATCCTGATGGCTTTCGTCTGATAGAACAAAATTTTGATTTTGATTTATTAACGCCACACAAGCTTCTTGAAAAATATGTAGGCAAGCGAGTCAAAGTTGTGAAAACACATCCGATGACTGGGAAAGAGAAGTTATATGATGCGATCGTGCTGAGTGTTAATAATGGTGTTGTTTTAAAAATTGGCGATCGAATTGAAACTGGAGTGCCTGGCCGCATTGTATTTGATGAAGTGCCTGGCAATTTGCGTGACCGTCCTACACTAGTAATGCAGTTAAATAGTGCAACCTCAAAAGCACAGCAATTACAACTAAGCTACTTAACCAGCGGATTATCTTGGAAAGCTGATTATGTTGCTGAACTCGATGAGACCGATGAATTTATTGATTTAACAGGCTGGGTAACTTTAACCAACCAAAGTGGCGCAACCTACAAAAATGCGAAATTACAGCTTGTTGCAGGCGATGTTAATCGTGTACATGATGGCTACAAGGAAGCTAAAAGAAGATTTGAAATGTTAGCAGAGGAGTCTGTAGCAGCAGATTCAGAAATGGTTGAAGAGGCGTTATTTGAATATCATTTATATACTTTACAACGTCCCACAACCATTAAGGAAAATCAAACTAAACAAGTATCACTATTAAGCGCAACAAAAATTCCTGTTAGCAAAGAATTTTTACTAAAAGGGCAAAATTTCTATTATCGAAGTTCTTATGGATCGATAGGGCAAAAATTAAAAGTCGGGGTGTTTGTAGAATTTAAAAATGATGAGGCATCTAACCTAGGCTTGCCTCTGCCAAAAGGTGTGGTGCGAGTATACAAAAACGATTTATCAGGTAATGCACAGTTTATTGGTGAGGATCATATAGATCATACGCCAAAGAAAGAAGATATCAGGCTCAAACTTGGCGATGCATTTGATGTTACCGCTGATAAAAAGCAAACCAACTTTAAAAAAGCACATGCAATTGGAAAATATAATTATGCGTATACTTCAAGTTTTCAAATTGACATTAAAAATGCCAAAAATGAAGAAATAGAAGTTGTTATTCAGGAGCCCATTCCAGGTGACTGGAAGATGAAAAAGCAGAGCCATAAGCATGAAAAAGTAGCTGCTGGTACAGCTGAGTGGAAAGTTAAAGTGCCTGCAGAAGGTAAAGCCACCCTAACGTATGAAGTATTGGTAAGATACTAATTCGATGAAGGAAAACAACATGAAAATCACACCATGCTTAATTTTGCTTATGCAGTTCATCTTTTTTGCCCAGATCGCGGCTGCAAATGATGAAGTGCGAAGTACACTCGAAGATCAGCATGAAGTTGCGGTGACAATTTATAATGAGCAACTAGCGTTGGTTAAAGATTTGCGCAAGATTAAGTTAGATAATGGATTAAATCGTCTAGCTTTTCGTGAGGTTAGCGCGCAAATTAGGCCAGAAACGGCTTTGCTCAGAAGCATAGATCATCCAGATGGATTTCGTTTAATTGAGCAAAATTTTGATTTTGATTTGTTGACTCCCCAAAAACTGTTAGAAAAATATGTTGGGAAAAAAGTCAGAGTGGTTAGAACCCATCCTACTACAGGTGAAGAAAGAACCGAGGAAGCAGAGGTTCTCAGTGTAAATAATGGTGTAGTGCTTAGAGTTGGCAATCGAATCGAAACAGGATATCCAGGGCGCATAATCTATGATGAGGTTCCAGACAATTTGCGAGATCGTCCTACTTTAGTGATTTCATTGGAAAGTGGCACAGGTAATGAGCAAAATTTGCAGCTGAGTTATTTGACTGGTGGGCTTGGTTGGAAAGCAGATTATGTTGCAGAGTTAGATGAATCGGATAGCTTTGTCGACTTAACTGGCTGGGTCACTTTAACTAATAACAGTGGTGCAACTTATAAAAATGCAAAATTACAATTAGTTGCAGGTGACGTAAATCAAGTACAACAAGAAATGAATTTTCGTCAGCGCGATATGGTCGGAAGGACAAGTATGGCTAAAGCGGCCGCACCTGCAATGGTTGAAGAAGGCCTGTTTGAATATCATTTGTATACTTTGCAACGAACCACAACGATTTCTAATAATCAGACTAAACAAGTTTCACTTTTAAGTGCGACTAAAATTCCTGTAATTAAACAGTTTTTACTTCAAGGGCAAGATTATTATTATCGAAGCTCCTATGGTCAAATTGGTCAAAAGCTGAAAGTGGGAGTATTTGTTGAATTTGAAAACAAAAAAACATCAAATCTGGGAATTCCATTGCCAAAAGGTGTAGTGCGCGTATATAAAAATGATCAGTCTGGGAATGCACAATTTGTGGGTGAAGATCGAATTGACCATACGCCAAAGAATGAAGAAGTGAAGTTAAAACTTGGCGATGCTTTTGATGTCACCGCTGACAAAAAACAAACTAATTTCAAAAAAGCTACGGCAATAGGGAAATACAACCATGCCTACACAACAAGTTTTGAAATTATATTAAAAAATGCTAAAAATGAAGAGATAGAAGTCGTAGTGAAAGAACCCATACCAGGTGATTGGAAGATGCAAAGAGAGAGCCATGAGCACGAAAAAGTATCCTCAGGAACAGCAGAGTGGAAAATAAAGGTGCCTGCAGAAGGGAAGATTAAACTAAACTATGAAGTCCTTGTTCGCTACTAATACTTTAAATTAAACTTTGAATAAACCAACTGCCTTGGACTGGCTCGGCATGATCGCTTTGGTGATTATGTTTGGCAGTGCTTTTATGTTTACAAAGATTGCTGTTCAGGCCTATCCGCCTAGTGTTGTGGCTGCAGGAAGAATCATTATTGCAGCACTTGTATTAATAATATTTTCAATTATTCGTAAAGATTCGTTTTCATTTTTAAAGCATCATTGGTCGTTATTGATCGCGCTTGCTTTTTTTGGAAGTTGTCTACCGTTTTATCTTATTAGCTGGGGTCAACAAACTGTAGACAGTGGAATAGCAGGAATTTTGATGGCAATTATGCCGCTAACAACGATTGTATTGGCACATTTTTTTGTTGTCGGTGAAAAACTAACTACAAACCGTGTGGTTGGCTTTGTGTTGGGATTTGTGGGGATAGTTATATTATTTGGGCCAAAAGCACTGGTGAATTATGACAGTGATGTGGGCCGGCTGATTGCCATGTTAGCCATATTACTGGGTGCGGTTAGTTACGCTGTGAATACGATTATTGCAAAGCGTTTACCAAATGAGAGTTTAGTCGCACTATCAGCTGCCGTGCTAACAATCGCAAGTATATTAATGATGCCGGCTATTTTTTTCACAGGTCAAACTTGGTCTCTTTCTGCTGATTCTATAGAATTTGTTTTTTTAGTGTTGCTTGGAATATTTCCGACTGCTATAGCAACAGTAATATATTTTGCAGTGATTACACGAGTAGGGCCATCTTTTTTATCGCAAATTAATTATTTAATTCCGGTTTGGGCAGTTATAATTGGAGTATTGTTCTTAAACGAAAAAATCGGACTGAATGCTATTATTGCGTTAGTCATTATTCTAGCAGGTATTGCGATAGCGCAACGTAAAAAACTATCACTTGCTAGATTCTAAAAATTAAATGAGTATAAAAATGCAAAAAAATGTTTTAGGAGGCGATTTGCGAAGTTGTTGTGATGAGTTGTCGACTGGGTATTATCGAAATGGAAGGTGCGATACGGATGAGCATGATATAGGCATGCATACTGTATGTGCAAATGTAACAAAAGAATTTTTAGAGTTTTCTAAAGCAAAAGGTAATGACTTAACTACACCTTATCCTGATGCAGACTTTCCCGGCTTAAAGCCAGGCGATAAGTGGTGTTTATGTGTTCAACGCTGGATCGAGGCGCTGGAAGAAAATAAAGCACCAAATATTTATTTGCAATCAACACATAGTTCAGTATTAGAATACGTCGAGCTTGAAGTTTTGGCTAAATACGCTCTGGATAGAAACTAGGTAAATATAATATTCAAATTTATTATTTACGATTGATAAATTGCTCAAGTGCTTCTGGTTTGACGGGGCCTGGGTTATGTCCTACTAATTGACCGTTTGGATTAAACATTAAAAATGTCGGTGTGCCACGTAATGGTTCTTCGGTTGCATTTTGATAATTAAATGCCACAACTGTTATTTCACCAATTAAGTTGTCAAATGTCATTGGCATCTCATCAATATGTTTGGTAATTTTTTCTAGTTTGGAGTAACCATCAAGGGAAACTCCAATCACTTTGGCGTTTTTGTCTTTATGCTTGTCATGAAATTCAGAGATCATTGGATATTCGCGCTGGCAAATACCACAATCAGTCGTCCATAACATTACTAAAGTCCATTTGTCCTCCTCAAAATGTTGAGAGAGCGTTGTAAATTTACCTTCAAGTGTGCGTACTTCAGTCCAATCTGAGGCAATGCTGTTACTTGTACTTAGAATCAGAGTAAGAGAAATAAATAAAGCTAAATTAATATGTGAAAATTTATCTTTCATTGTGATTACGTTAAATATAATTCTATTGGGCTTAGATTAAATATTATCTAGGTTTAGAGTTATCTAAATAGATGTGGTTCAACTATTGTTGCGATAATATACATATCTAACTATAAATGAACAAATAGTAAGTAAAAGTGAGATTTTCATGGCAGTAAAATACACGATTCAATTGGTACTAGATGAAGTTGGTTCATTGTCATTTCCAGGCATATACGACACACTTTCAGCAAAAATTGCTGAACAAGTGGGGTTTCCTATGGGTTTCATATCGGGTTATTCACTTGCAGCAGCGACAATTGGTGAGCCTGATTTTGGGTTATTGACTCAAACAGAGGTTGTAGAGCGTGCTAGAGCCATATGTAGTAGTGTAAAAATGCCGATTATTGTTGATGCAGATACAGGTTACGGTAATCCACTTAATGTTTATCGAACGGTCAGACAATTAATTGAAGCCGGCGCAAAAGGGTGCTTTCTAGAGGATCAGGTTTGGCCAAAAAAATGTGGTCATATGCGTAATAAAAAAGTTATAGAGCGCCAAGATTATCTTTATAAGATAAAAGCGGCGGTAGATGCGCGTGGCAATGATGATTTTTTTATAGTTGCTCGAACTGATGCTGAAGCTGTTTTAGGATTGGACGAAGCTATTGCGCGTGTAAAAGGTGCGCGCGAACTTGGTGCAAATGCAAGTTTTATAGAAGCACCTGGCTCATTAGAGCAATTAAAACGAATTGGTAGGGAGTCACCCCATCCAAATGTTGCAAATATGATAGAGGGCGGTAAAACACCTGTGTTACAAAAAAATGAATTAGCAGAAATGGGTTTTCATTTAATTCTTTATCCGCTCACAGGTTTATACGCTGCAGGCAAAACAATGCGAGATCTGTATTCAAAATTACAACAAGATGGCACAACACTTGGCATGGAAGAACATTTATTAAACTTTGAAGAGTTTAATGATCTTATTGGCGTAGAAGAAAAATATCAGCAGTCTGAAAAGTATGGAGTAAAATGAAAATTGCTAACAGATTATTTGTTCAGTATTTCTATTAAAAAGTTACCTAAACTATATACAATTGTGGTTAATATTAATATGCATACTAAATTTAACCAAAAACCTGTCTTTCGCATTTCTTGCATTTGAATATGGCCCGACCCAAAAACAATAGCATTCGGCGGGGTTGCAATTGGTAGCATGAAAGCACAACTTGCAGCAATCGCTGCAGGTATTATTAGTAAATAAGGGTGAATATTTAATGCAGGCGCAATCGCAGCTAAGACAGGAACGAGTGTTGCGGTGGTGGCTGTATTTGATGTGAGTTCGGTCAAAAAAACTACTGCACTCACAATGACTAATAATATTAGCAGTGGCGGCATGATTGAGAGTATTGTCGCTTGTGCGCCAATAAACTCTGTTACACCGTTTGCTTTTACTGCAGCAGCGAGACTTAATCCTCCGCCTAATAAAATTAAAATACCCCAGGGTAAATCACGCAAATTATTCCATTGTAAAATAGTGTCACTATTTTTTGATTTTGTTGGAATAAGAAACAAAGTGATGGCTGCAAATATTGCAATACTTGAATCTGTGAGCCCCGCAAAAGGCATATAACTTGTTTCATTGAAAGCGAATTCAATTTTTTGTATTAAAGTTCGGCTCAGCCAAAGTAAAATAGTGCAAGCAAACACACTACAAACAGCTTTTTCTTCAAAACTCATATTGCCAAGTGCATTTTTTTGCTGCGTTAAAGATTGCGAAGAATGCTGCAAGGCAATTTTATCTACTTTGTAAATGATTTTACTTAATACCCACCACGTTACAGGTAATAAGATACATACAAGGGGTACACCAACTTTGGACCATTGAAAAAAACCAATATCTTGCTGAAAAGGGGAGTCAATTGCATCTTTTATGAAGGAGACAACAAATAAATTAGGTGCTGTGCCAATTATGGTTGCAATACCACCAATATTTGCAGCATATGCAATACTCAACATGATGCATGTTGCAAATGCTGATTGCTGATTCTGCTTGCCGCCTAATAAAGCGATAACGCTTAAACCAATGGGCAACATCATTGCAGTAGTGGCGGTATTGGAAATAAATGCACTCAATAAAGCAGTGGCCAGCATAAAGCCACCTACAATTCTAGAAGGCGAATTTCCAATCTTTGTGAGAATGCCTAGTGCAATGCGTTTGTCTAGGTGCCAATGTTGAATCGCAACAGCAATGATAAATCCACCTAAGAACAGAAAAATAATATGCGATGCATAAGGTGCGGTAGCCTCTTTAATCGATGCAATCTCAAACAAAGGGAACAACGCAATCGGCAGAAGTGCTGTAACTGTGATATGTGTAGCTTCAGTAAGCCACCAAATCGCCATCCAGGTTAAAAGTGCTAATGTTGCTTTTGCTGGGTGGGCAAAAACGAGTTGATCTCCTGAACTGCCAATGTAGTGATCAGGTAACAAGTTATAGACAATTAGAGCAACAACTGGGCCAAGAATAAGCCAAATTGCTTTAGATTGGATGAATTTCATATCTCTTATGTTTGTCTTAATTGAGTGTTTAGATACGCATTAATTCGTTAAAATACAATCACATATACATCTATACAAGCATGGACAATCGTACACATATTAAAGATACATTATCACGTTCCATACGTGATCTCAGAATTTCGGTGACCGATCGCTGCAACTTTCGTTGTACTTATTGTATGCCTAAAGAAATTTTCAATTCTGATTATGACTTTTTACGTAGAGATGATTTGCTTAGTTTTGAAGAAATCACACGCATGTCTAATGTGTTTGCACAACTTGGGGTTAAAAAAATACGTCTTACGGGCGGTGAGCCGTTGCTACGTAAAAAACTTCCTGTATTAATTCAACAGCTTTCCAATATTCAGGGAATTGATGATATTAGCTTAACCACTAACGGTGTTTTGTTAACCAAAGAAATGGCGTATCAGCTGAAGGATGCGGGTTTACAGCGTATTACAATCAGCTTGGATGCATTGGATGATGAAACCTTCAAAACAATTAGTGATGTCGGATTTGGTGTAGAGAAAGTTTTAAATGCAGTCGAAAATGCGCAAGCTGCCGAATTACTGCCTATTAAAATAAATATGGTAGTTAAGAAAGGTGTAAACGAACACTCTATTTTGCCGATGGCAAAGTATTTTCATTCTAGTAATGTCATATTGCGTTTTATTGAGTTCATGGACGTAGGTAGTACTAATCAATGGCAACTAGACGATGTATTTTCAGCAAAACAAATTGCAGATGTGATAAATAGAGATTTACCTATTGAACCTGCAGAAGCAAATTACCATGGAGAAGTTGCGAAACGTTGGCGATACAAAGATGGTAGTGGCGAAATTGGCATTATTTCTTCAGTTACACAACCATTTTGCCAATCTTGCACACGTGCAAGATTGTCTGCAGAAGGAAAACTTTATACTTGTTTGTTTGCAACCAAAGGCAAAGACATTCGTCACCTTATTCGAGAAGGTGCAAGTGATGAGTACATACTGGATGTAATTAGTGCAATTTGGAAAAAACGAAGTGATCGCTATTCAGAATTGAGGACGTCAGAAACAGTTTTACTCCCAAAAGTAGAGATGTCATATATTGGTGGATAATTTATTAAAACATGATTGCAACTCATATTCGCCCATACATGTACTCACTTCTCATTACCTTGTCTATCCAATTCTTTCCATCTATTTTTTAAATAGATTCCATTAATAACCCATAAAACTGGATTGAATGAAAAGATCGTAGCTACAATCCATCCCCATCGTTTACGTTTGATTACAAAATAACTAGCAAAAGCAATTAGCCCGCTCCAGAGAAATATAAAAATTGATATAAATAATCTGAAACCTTCATCTTGATTTAATTGAGGGTCAGAAAAAAGAAGAAGTGGATTGAATAAAACAATTACAGCGAATGATCCACCAATTAGCATACCTGTCCATCCTTGAAAGAAGCCCCATTTGTATGCTTGAAGGTCTGGGTGTGCATCATCAAATTTATCACCCATTCTTATCGCTATAAATATTGATGTGATTATTGCTGTAATTATTATTAAGTGGCTTAAGCCTGTCTGTTCCATATATTTGTCCCCAAGAAATTTAGTTTTTGATAGTTAGTTAATTCTCCTTCAGCCTTGGTATCAACTCAACCAAATTGCAGGGCCTATTTCGGTAATCGAGCTGATGCGAAATTAGTTTGTCCCATGCTTCGGCACATGCGCCGGCAGAACCAGGCAAACAAAATATGTATGTGCCATTTGCTACACCAGCAAATGCGCGAGATTGTAGTGTAGATGTTTTAATAGTTTCATAAGAAAGCACTCGAAACATTTCGCCAAAACCTGAGATTTCTTTATCTAAAAGAGGGCGAATAGCTTCAGGAGTTCCATCGCGACCCGTCACACCAGTTCCACCAGTGGCGAGTACCACGTCAGGTTTTTCTGCTGCAAACCATGCTGACACAATTGCTCGTATTATATAAATATCATCTGGTACGATCTTTTTTTCATTAATATCATGACCAGCTTGTGTTAGGCGATCGCAGAGTAGCTTTCCAGACTTATCATCTGCTTCAGTGCGTGTGTCAGAAATCGTTAATACTGCGATGTTTAAAGGGATAAAAGAACGATCTTGTTTGCTCATATATAATAGTGTACCTGAAAGAGCGCCCAGTACAATTTAAGTAAATAAATAATATACGTAGGCATGAAAGTAGAAATATTTGATAACCCATATGATCCATGGAAGGAATCGTGCGCTTATGAAAAACAATACTTGCGCGAAGGCGGGCATGGTGCAAAATCAATTTTCATTGGCTCTATGCGTGATATGAATGAAGGTGACGCTGTGACTTCAATGGTATTAGAGCATTATCCTGAAATGACACTAAAACATTTAGAAAAAATTGCTACAAATGCGCTTGATAAATTTGATGTTTTAGATGTAATGATCTTGCATCGGGTAGGAGAAGTTTTCCCAAGCGATCCGATCGTATGTGTTGTGGTGTGGTCTATTCATCGAAGTCAAGCATATAATGCAAACCGATATATTATGGAAGATCTAAAATCGAAAGCACCATTTTGGAAAAAAGAAACCCTTAAGACGGAAGCAGAGCGTTGGGTAGATAAAAATACGCCTGGTTAAAGAATGGCTTCAAAGGGTAATACTTGCACATCATCACCAATTTCTATGCCGGTTGATTTCATTGGTAAAATAATAAAACAGTTTGCGTCAGACATTGAGCGCAAAATTCCAGATCCTTGTGCGCCCGTTTTTGCAACGCGATAAAGAGTAGGACTACTTTCATCGCATGATAAAATACCGCGTTGATATTCAACACGCCCTGGGCGTTTGCGTAACTTGGTATCACACTTGGCATTAATCATAAGTGGCTGATTGTATTCTTGTCCCATAAGCTTCTTAAGTGCAGGCTGCACAAACATATAAAACGTAACCATTACAGAAACAGGATTACCTGGTAAACCAAAAAATTTCGAATTATTTATTTTACCAAATGCAAGTGGGCGGCCAGGCTTCATGGCTACTTTCCAAAAGTTTACTTCGCCAATTTTTTCTAATGTTTCTTTTACAAAATCTGCTTCGCCAACAGATACACCACCAGATGTAATGATTACATCTGCTTGATTTGCTGCGCTGAGAAAAGCTTGTTCTACTGCTTTCCGTTTGTCTTCAATCACACCAAGATCAATAATTTCTACACCAAGTCGAGAAAGCATGCCATGCAATGTATAGCGGTTACTGTCATAAATCTCGCCAATTTCTAATTTACTACCTACAGGTTTGAGTTCGTCTCCGGTTGAAAAGAAAGCAACACGTAATTTTTTTATTACACTCACTTCACTTATACCAACGGATGCAAGTAAACCAAGGTCTGCTGGGTAAAGGCATTTGCCTCGATTTAATACTGTTCCACCCATTGGTATATATTCGCCTGCTTGGCGCACGTTTTGTTCAGCTATATGGGAATTATCAATCTTTATGCTTTCTCCATCCAATTCGACATGCTCTTGCATGATGACAGTATCTGTTTGGTCTGGCATGGCAGCACCTGTCATAATACGAACGCATTCCCCTTTGCTAACAACGCCATTAAACGGTCTGCCAGCAAATGCTGTACCTATATTGGTTATCAATTTTGTTCCTTGTGAAGGTATATCAGTGCCATGAATAGCGTAGCCATCCATAGCAGAGTTGGTATGCCCAGGTACATCAATAGTTGACGATATGTTTTCTGCTATTGTGCGGCCCAATGCTTCTCTAATTGGCAATTTTTCGGATGTAGATAGAGACTCAAGCGAATTTAATATTTGGTTTAATGCCTGTTTTGCATCCAATGAGGCAGGATCATAGTCATCCATGCAACTTGGATCGTGTTTTACTGTATTAGAAGTCATTTTGTTTTGTTGGTTTAAGCAATATCAATAGTAAGTATAATAGCAACACTACGTGAACTCGAATATGAATGTAGAGTCTAATCGTTATATAAAATTATCTATTGCATGAATATTAAATTCTCACATCGTGTTTCTCAGTTTCGAATGCTGTTTAGTTTACTAGTATGTTTGTACTCTTTGCAGTTACAAGCCGAATGGCAAACTGAAGATGCCGCTATTATGGGCACTACTATAAGAATTGAGGTATGGCATGAGGAACCCAATTTAAGGCAACAAGGTATCGATAGTGTTTTAGAGGAAATGGATCGGGTTAACCGCTTAATGAGTCCGTATATTGAACAAAGTCAATTATCGAAAATTAATCAATTTGCACATGTAGGCCCGGTTGAAGTGGATCGTGATTTGTTTGAGGTCATCAAAAAATCATTGGAAATTTCTGAACTAAGCGATGGAGCATTTGACATCACATATGCAAGTGTAGGGCATTTATTTAATTATCGAAAAGAAATTAAGCCTAATGAAGATGAAATTAAGCAAGCTAAATCATATATTGACTACAAAAATGTATTACTGAATGAAGATCAATTAACAATTTCTTATTTAAAAAAAGGGGTAGTAATTGATTTAGGAGGTATTGCTAAAGGTTTTGCTGTAGACCGTTCCATTCAACGTTTGCGTGAACTTGGCATAAAACATGCCTTAGTTTCTGCTGGTGGAGACACACGTTTATTAGGCGATCGTCGAGGTCGTGCGTGGTTAGTTGGTATCCGTGACCCTGAAAATAAAGATGAAATTTTGGTGATGCTTCCTTTGCAAGATGAAGCATTGTCTACATCTGGAGACTATGAGCGTTATTTCGTAGAAGACGGTGTTAAATATCATCACATAATTCATCCGTCCACCGGAAAATCTGCAAATGAGGTACGAAGTGTATCCATCCTTGCGTATGACTCGATGACCAGTGATGCGCTTTCAACAAGCGTTTTTGTGATGGGTGCCTCAAAAGGGCTTGAATTGCTTGATCAGTTGGAAGGCATTGAAGGTGTAATCGTTGATCAGAATGGCAAACTATACTACTCGCAAGGTCTTCAACAAGAAGAAAACAGCACACATTCTGATACCAATGTGAAGTGATTCTCACTTAACATTTCGTATGACACGTATATGAGTGCGCATCCAGGGTTGTGCGTGGGGAAATAACTGGCCAAAGCCACTCACAGGGTTGTGCAGCATGGGGGGCTGTGTAAGCTGGCTGTGGTAGTCATGTTTAAGGAAACAAGGGATGAGTTGGTCAGGCG
>JBCCEI010000034.1:0-18940 GCA_039030355.1 Pseudomonadota bacterium
GCACGCATTTTATGACTGCTTTCGGCCAGAAGCGGTCATTTATATATTTTTAGTTTTTCTAAATAAGCCGTCTATAAAATATGTACCATGAACAAATTGCAGCAATACAGCCAATAAATCCAATATATAGGAATTGCCCCATTCTTTCGTAAAATTGACCTTCGCCTAGAGGACTAATTACAAATATTAAACCAGGTAAAAAACCTGCAATTGCATACCAAAATATATTTGTATACCCAAATTTCTTTAAAATTAAATGTATAGGCAACCCTAAAATTAAAACTGCACCTATATGCAATTAGTGCTGCAACAGAAGCAACGATTAGAGTTATTCCTATATCACCATAATCAGAACCATAAGTCTCAATATATGTTGCTAGAAAGGTCACCACAAAAACTACAAATACAGCAACAATCAGTGCAAATGCTGTTTTTATAATTTCTATTTTGCTCATTATGAACTTAATAAAAATATGTCCGCTTTGGGTCGAAAGCGGATATTTTAAAGACCAGATTTAAGTTACCCAACCTGTTCACTTTTTATTTTCACCTAACTCTAATTTGCTCACGTCATCCAAGACGCGTCTCATATTCGCCCATCCATGGGCTCACTCCCAAGCTTTTTCAAACTCCAATAAATGTTTCTCACCTGACTCCGTTAGATAATCTCTTACCTGCTGACATTTATTTTCATATTCTTTTTCGTAAATCTTGCCACGCATTAACTCAAATCTTAAATACACTAAATACGTATTGAGTACATCAGTCTCGCAGTAGTTTCTAATCTCTTCTATTTTTCCATCAAGATAGGCTCCACTTACTTTAGATCCATCCATTCCTAATTTGCCCGGAAAACCAAGCATGGTTGCAATGTGGTCTAATTTGGCATTCGCACGCATTTGGTAAGCCGCGAGCACATCCATAAGGTCAATATGTCGCCAATGAAAACGTCCAAGGTAGTTGTTATAGCGAAAACTGGTATCCTCATCACCCACTTGCCAATAATGGTGCGCCTCTACCCTATGTAGTAAAGCACGATAATGAATAACAGGGAGATCAAATCCACCACCATTCCATGAAACAATGGTTGGGTTGTATTTTTCTAGACCGGCAAAAAAACGTACAAGCAATTCTTTTTCAGAAGAGTCTTTTTCACCTAAAGACCAAACTTTGAATTTATTACCGCTGGATAGTACGGCAGAGATCGCCACAATCTTCTGCATGTAGTGCGGCATGAAGCCACTACCAGTTTGCTGTGTACGCAAATGCTCGATCGCTTTGATAACATCTTTATCGGAAAGCCCATCTAACTCATAAATCTTTTTTCCTGACTCCACATCAGGCACTGTCTCAATATCAAATACGAGTACGTTCATAAATCATTTAGCAAAGAGACCGGTAGACAAGTAACGATCACCACGATCGCAAACAATGCTAACGATAACAGCGTTTTCGACTTGCGTGGAAATTTTCAATGCTGCTGCCATTCCACCTCCAGATGAAACACCACAAAAAATTCCTTCTTCCTTACCCAGCCGGCGCATCATATCTTCTGACTCTTGTTGCGTAACCTGAACTACTTGGTCAACATCTTTGTCAGTATAAATACTAGGAATATATTCTTCTGGCCATTTTCGAATACCGGGAATTTTTGATCCTTCCGCAGGTTCTACTCCAATAATTTGAATATCGGGATTAACTTCTTTTAAAAACTTGGACGTACCCACTATAGTGCCGGTAGTACCCATTGAACTAATAAAGTGTGTGACTTTTTTATCGGTATCTCGCCATATTTCTGGGCCTGTAGAATTGTAATGTGCTAGCGGATTATCCGGATTTGCGAATTGATCAAGCACTTTCCCTTCACCCTCTGCTTGCATTTTCAATGCAAGGTCACGCGCACCTTCCATTCCTTCTGTTTCAGTAACTAAAATAAGTTCAGCCCCAAAAGCTTGCATTGCATCACGGCGTTCCTGACTCATATTTTCAGGCATTACCAGTTTTAAATGATAGCCTTTCATAGATGCCACCATTGCCAATGCAATACCAGTGTTACCGCTTGTAGCCTCAACTAAATTATCGCCAGGCTTAATCTCTCCACGTTTTTCCGCTTCAACAATCATGCTCAATGCTGGGCGATCTTTTACTGAACCTGCAGGATTGTTTCCTTCTAACTTACCTAAAACAATATTGGTAGTATCTCCAGGCAATCTCTGCAAACGAACAAGTGGCGTGTTGCCAACAAAATCTTCTATGATCGGAAATTTATTCATATTATTTGGTATGTGCTTTTAATTATTCGTAATGAGTGCGTGCGCCACAACATATTTTGCTTCATCAGAAATGCTTATATGAACGTCAAGATTATTCGCATCAATTTGCTTTGCAAATTCTTCAGTGAATTCAAGTAAAGGTTTACCTTTCTTATCATGTGTTATATACATCTTACGCCAACTGACATGATCACGTATACCTGTTCCTAACGCTTTAACAAATGCCTCTTTAACTGCAAATCGCTTTGCCAAAAAAGACACCTTGTTATTTGAACCCTCGTATTCGGATAATTCCTCATCATGCAAAATTTTAGCTGCGAAATTTTCTTCATAACGATCAATAGATTTTTGTATGCGAGATACTTCAACAATATCAATACCGGTCCCAATTATTTTCATGCATTAATTACCACTATCTTAGCTGACTAATTCATTTTTTCTCGCATTTCTTGCACCGCCACTTCCAGCCCTACAAATAAAGCATGTGCCACAATTGAATGACCAATATTGAGCTCGTACATATTCTCAATATTTGCAATCGGCGTGACATTTTCGTAGTGCAAACCATGTCCAGCATTGACTACCAAACCTAATGAATGCGCATGAGACACAGCAGTTTGAATTTTTTGTAACTCTTTTTGCTGTTTTCCTCCTTCACAACTTGCATAAGTGCCAGTATGCAATTCAATTACTGGAGCGCCAGTTTTTGCAGATGCGTCAATCACTTTTAAATCTGGTTCAATAAACAATGAGACCGCGATGCCAGCCTCATTTAATGCCGTTGTTATATCTTTGATGCGAGCGTGATGTTTAATCACATCCAACCCACCTTCAGTGGTAAGCTCTTGTCGGTGTTCCGGCACGATACAACAATTTTCAGGCTTAACCTTTATCGCGATATCACGCATTTCATCTGTAGCAGCCATCTCAAGGTTCATGCTGCTTTGAATTACTTGTTTAGCCAAATACACATCGTGATCTTGAATATGCCGGCGATCCTCACGTAAATGCATCGTAATTCCATTTGCACCCGCTTGCTCTGCAAGTTTAATTGCTTTTCTTAAATCTGGATATGGCGTAAATCGCGCTTGGCGTATTGTCATCACATGATCGAGATTAACGCCCAGCCGGACGACTTGGTTATTTTTCGGCATCTTATTAATTGAATTGACTGGTATGTCTATGCTTGCATAAATTGCAAAATTTCTCGACTGTGCAGTGGACGACTGTCCAAATGCCAGTTAATGATGCCTCGCATTAGCTGCTTTGCTTCAGACAAATACACCGTATCCATACTTAATGGAGACTGGAGCGCAAGCAAGGTGGCACCTTTAATAACATTCCAGGCATTGTTTTCATATTGGATTCTAATGGGCCCGACCCCAACCTCATAACGATAATACGCATTTTTATTAATTGAAGTCTCATGATCACTTTCTTTATCCAGCGATAAACCATGCCCTACTAGATCAAGTAGCTCGATTTCAAACAAACGTAGGACTTTTTCCTGACTTGCACCTTTTCCTAATAGACGAATCACGTATTGATACAGATCATATACTTCTTTACTGGGGCTGGACTTTGGCACAAGCTTTAAAATCAACTCATTCAGGTACATACCAATGATGCAAATTTTGGGAGCACTCACTTCCTTTGCAGCCGTTGTCTCGACATGCGTTAGCGTAAATAACTCACCGCGCCCGCTCCACGAAATGAGCAAAGGCGTAAACAAAAGATCTGATGATGCATTTTTCTTCTTGGAGCCATATCCCAAACAAGAAATCAATCCATATTCGGGTGTGAGCATTTCCATAATTCTACTCGACTCTCGGTAACGTCGAGTGTGTATACAATAAGCTTGTTGTAATTGAATTTTCATCAATGCTTAATTTTCAAATTGAGCAACAATATCCTGCTGATCCTGCCAATTCTGTTTAACCTTAACCCAGGTTTTCAACATTACTTTATTGGCAAATATACGCTCGAGTCGTTTTCTTGCCTGCTCACCAATCGCTTTTAATTTTGCACCTTTTTTACCAATAACGATTGCTTTCTGGCTATCTTTCTCAACCCATATAATCACATCAAGTGTTATCAATTCTTCATCAAAATCAATATTTTCAACTTCGGTATATATAGCATAAGGAAGTTCTTTATGAAGCTGTGTGATTGCTGCACCTCTGACAATTTCCGAAACAATAAAATTCTCATCCCGATCCCAAGTAGCATCTTCTGGAAATAAAAATACAGATTCTGGCATTTGATCACACAATGTTTTAGTTAAAATATCCATATTTCTATCATGTAAAGCCGAAATCGGAATGATATCTATAAATTCATGCTTCTGTTTTACAAATTCTATAACTGGCAATAAGTCGGTCTTATCCTTAATTCTATCGATCTTATTAATCACCAATACTACAGGTAGATTTATTTGTTTAATTTGTTCAAGCAAGTAATCATCTTCATCATTCCACCGGTTCATTTCTGCGACCATAATAACTACATCTGCTTCTTGTAGACTCGACAATGCGTTATTAATTAGGACTTTATTGATTAATCTTTTATTACCAAGTTGTATGCCTGGAGTATCCAGCAATATTAATTGATGGCTCTTAGTGCTCAATATTCCACGTATATTATGGCGTGTAGTTTGGGGCTTGTGCGTCGCTATGGATAATTGCTTACTCAACAAAGTGTTAAAAAGTGTCGATTTCCCCACATTGGCACGACCTACAATCGAAACAAAGCCACAATATGTTTTAATCATAAGATGAGGTCGCCAAATTAGCTTGTCTGCTTTGATAGAAATTCAAATGCATGCTTGGCAGCGGCTTGTTCTGCTTTGCGACGACTGCTACCTCTGCCAATAAAAGCTTCATCACAATTTTCAATCACACATTGAATTGAAAATGTTTCATTGCCCGACTTACCTTGCTTATCCATTAAAATGTAATCCGGTAATGCTTTGGCATCTGACTGCAATAGTTCTTGTAACCGCGTTTTTGCATCTTTAAGTTGCTCAAGTGTAGGTATATTTTCAAAATGGGATTTGTAAAGTTTTTCGATAAAATTAAAAGTAAACTCCTGGCCTTTTGAAAGATAAACTGCACCAATCAATGCTTCAAGCGCATCTGCAAGTATAGAAGCTCTGCGAACGCCACCAGATTTTAGCTCTCCTGCCCCAAGCAACAAGTGATTGCCAAGATTTTGGTTACGCGCAATTTCAGCCAAGGTTTCTTTGCGAACCAAATGAGCGCGTAATCGGGTTAAGTCGCCTTCAGGATAATTTGGAAAATGCTTGAATAGCCAGTTTGCGATAAAAAATCCCAATAAGGAATCACCCAGATATTCCAAACGTTCATTATTTTTACTACTGACACTTCGATGCGTAAATGCCAGCTTGCAATGATCAGAGCTTAGAAGCTGCTCACCCAGTAAATCGGTAAGACTCAATTTGTTAAGACTTTTGGCTATTTTTTAGTAACAATAGTTTGACGTTGATCAAATCTTGCAACCGCATCAAGATTTGCAATCACAGGCACTCTAATTTCATAGTCTAAGCCAAATTCTATACTTTCCTTGCTTTTGCTATAAACAAAATGTTCTTTTTTTACTCCATATACACTATTGATGTTTAAACGCTTATCGATTGACTGCCAAAGTTGTTTTTTATTCGGCTTTTTATTACTCATCTCAAGCGCGATAGACTCAACAATATCCTTAGTTGTAAACCCTTTATAATAAACTGGGAATAGTTTTATACCCAACATCATCAAAAAACCAATCAATGCTAAAAAAAACACCCAGAATACAAACGAAGCACCACGCTGTTTATGTTTTGCAATCATTTAGATACCCTCTCATATTAAATAATCTTTTTACCTACACGATTAAAATTAAGTTTCTTTCCTGCAAAATCCCAATTCATCCAAACCAAAAAAGCTTGGCCAACTAAATTCTCTTCAGGAACAAACCCCCACTCTCGACTATCACTACTATGATCACGATTATCGCCCATTACAAAATAATGATTCAGTGGGACGGTAAACTCTTTTGCCTGTTTATAACCAACTTTTCGCAGCAATATATCATGCGGACGTTGATCGAGGTCTTCACGCAATATATCAACACCATTCATAACACTATTCGCACCTTCACCTTGGTAGACAGAATATTGTTGATGTGGAACTAATTTACCATTGATGTAAAGCTGTTTATCGCGATACGCGATATGATCACCCGGCAATCCAATTACTCTTTTGATGTAGTCATCAGCTGGGTTTTTTGGAAAACGAAATACCGCAACATCTCCTCGTTCTGGTAGTCCAAAATCAATAATTTTTTTATGCCACACAGGTAAACGCATACCATAACTAAATTTATTCACTAAAATAAAATCACCATGTAAAAGAGTCGGCATCATTGATCCTGAGGGAATACGAAATGGCTCGGCTACAAATGACCTTAATAGTAATACGATCAGTAATATTGGAAAAAAAGATTTACATAAATCAATAAGCCATGGCTCACGATAATCATTATTTACCTGCTCTGCTAGTTCTTGGCCATGTGTTGAATTATAGGATTGTTCCAGCGCTCGTTTTCGACGTCGGTCACCCAAAACCAGTTTATCAAACAACCAAACTAGACCTGTAACAATTGTGCCGATAAGTAATGCGAGTTCTAAATCAAAATGAAATTCAGGTGACATGTTTATAAATTTACCAATATTGGACGTTAACTAACAGCAAATGACTATTTGCGAAATGCCTTAGCTTTGAAAAAGAAAGCCTAATTCTATGGGGATCCATGAAATCATGTAGGCGAGTAGTATAGAAGTTAAACCCGTCAAGTGCGAGCTTGAGTCCGACTATTTGCTAAAGAAAAACTTACAGTAAGAGATTTTGGCAACACTCCATGCATATGTATGGTCGGGATGAGAGGATTCGAACCTCTGACCCCCACACCCCCAGTGTGGTGCGCTACCAGACTGCGCTACACCCCGAAATGATCGCAAGATCAGTTTAATTATAAAGAGATTATTTAGCGTTTTAAAACTTGTAGCAAATCTTCAAGTTCAACACGCATTTGATGGACAACTTGCTGACTTTGATTTTGATCTTCTTTTGCATCAGATCCAGAAAGCTTCTGTCTTGCACCACCTATGGTATAGCCCTGCTCATATAGAAGGCTTCGAATTTGGCGTATCAGGATTACATCATGACGCTGATAGTAACGACGGTTACCTCTACGTTTTACAGGCTTGAGCGAAGGAAATTCTTGCTCCCAATAACGAAGTACATGTGGTTTTACTCCACACAGTTCACTCACTTCCCCAATTGTAAAATATCGTTTGCCCGGTATCGCCGGTAATTCATTATTATTGTTGATTTCCAGCATATGCCTCAACTCTCGCTTTTAATTTCTGTCCTGGCCTAAACGTAACTACTCGCCTTGCAGAAATTGGTATCTCTTCTCCAGTTTTTGGATTGCGTCCTGGACGTTGATTCTTGTCTCTTAGAATAAAATTTCCAAAACCTGATAATTTCACTTCATGCCCCTGTTCAAGGGCGACGCGAACTTCTTCAAAAAAAATTTCTACGAGTTCTTTTGCTTCTCTTTTGTTGAGGCCTAACTCCTCAAACAAATTTTCTGCCATGTCAGCTTTTGTAAGCGCCATTTTATTTTAACTTCTTATTTCTGCTCCAACTGTTTTTTCAAGTTGAGAAATAATTAATGAGACTGTTTGTTCTAATTCTTTATCTGTAAGGGTGCGTGAAAACTCTTGTAAAATCAAGCCTAAAGAGACGCTTTTCTTTGTTTCTGGGATGCCCTTACCCTTATAAACACTGACCACTTCAATGTTTTTCAAACATGCAATATTCATCTGCTCAATGTTTGAACGAATATCTGCAGCATTAAGATTTTCATCGACAATAAGTGTGATATCCCGACGATTAAAAGGGTATTTGGAAATAGCTTGGAACAAATTAACTTCAGGTTTCTTGATTAATTCATTTAGCTGTAGCTCAAAAAGATATATTGATGGATCTATATCTAATGCAGACTGAACTTTTGGATGCAATTTACCAAGACGACCAATTAGGGTGTCGTTATAGACGATAATAGCTGACTGTCCAGGGTGCAAAGTAGTATCACTTGCAGGAATAAATGAAATTTTTTCTTGCGGTAATGCTTCATGCGACAGTAATAGTTCAACATCAGCTTTCAAATCGTAAAAATCAACTTTTCGGCTCGAACTTGCCCATTGCTCGGGCTCACAGTCACCAATAATCAGCCCAGCCAAGCTTGGCAATTGCTGCAAACCAGCAGCTGTTTTTTTAAACTGTAGCGCATGCTCAAAAATTCTAATACGTGATTGCTGTCTACGCAGGTTATGTTGCGCAATCTTTACCAGCCCAGGCCAAACACTACTACGCATAACCGACAATTCAATTGATATTGGGTTTGCGAGCGTCTTGCTATCAGCTTGATCACTGAAAAGCGTTTCTGTGTCTTGATCAATAAAACTAAAACTCACTACTTCATGATATCCACGCGATACCAATATATTTTTCATCGAGTCAAGTTGACATTCCTGCATATCACCTGTTGTGTTAATCGCGAGCGCTTTCACATCTGCAGGAATATTTTCATAACCTACCATTCTTGCTATTTCTTCTATCAGATCCACATCAATATTTAGATCAAACCGATAACTAGGTGGCATTACCTCTAACGCAGTTTTTTTTATTGATACCTCACACTGCAGTCTTTGTAAAAGAGACTGCACTTTTTCAATAGCGAGAGAAACACCTAATAACGATTCTATTTTTGAATGCTCTAATGTAATTGATGATGGCTTGGGAATCGCAGAAATTTGCTCCTCACAAATAACAGGCCCAGCTTCTCCACCTACAATTTCAAATATTAATTGTGTTGCGCGTTCAATTGCAGACTTTGCAAGTTTTGGATCCACACCTCTCTCATAACGATGTGAGGAATCAGTATGCAAGCCATAACGCCTTGCCTTACCTGCAATCATTTCAGGTTTGAAATGCGCACTCTCTAAAAATATCTTTGATGTTGTATTTTGTATCGAAGTTGCTTGCCCTCCCATAATTCCTGCTAAAGCGATTGCCTGCTTGGAATCTGCTATTACCAGCTCATCACCTGCTAGCTCTAATTCTTGACCATCTAACAACTCAAGTTTTTCATTTTTATTTGCAATACGAACCTCAATTCCTGCATTTAACTTTTCTAAATCAAACGCATGCATAGGTTGGCCCATCTCTAGCATTACAAAGTTTGTAATATCAGTAATCGCATTAATTGCACGCACACCTGCACGACGTAACTTTTCTTGCATCCACAACGGGCTTTTCATTTCGCCTGATACACCCTCAATCACTCTACCCATATAGTGTGGACATTCTTGTACTGCTGCAACATTCACCGGGATTGAAGTTTTCGTGGTCGCGTCAATTTCTGTAATTGCAAAATCTTTTATTAAAGGCTTATCTAGTAAAGCCGACACCTCTCTTGCAACACCATGAATACTTAAACAGTCTGATCGATTTGGGGTTAAATCAATATCGATGACTTGATCATCCAAAGACAAACTGTCGTAAAGATCTGTACCTAACGCAGCATCATTAGGCAATTCCATAATCCCTTGTGAGTTTTCAGCCAGACCCAGTTCACTCGCTGAGCAAAGCATGCCAAATGATTCAACACCGCGAAGCTCTTTAGATTCTATCTTGAAAGCATTTGGTAGCACCGCGCCTTCTTCGGCAAAGGCAACTATCAAACCCGGACGAACATTACTTGCACCACAAATGACGTTAGTGACTTCACCTCTTCCATTATCTACTTTACAAACATGAAGTTTTTTAGCATCCGGATGTGGATCTACTTTTAATACTTTAGCGATCACTACACCTGAGAACTTTTCTGCCGCAGGCTCAATATCATCGACCTCTAAACCTGCCATTGTTAAAACATGCGCGAGCTGCTGAGTATCTATATCAGTCTCAATCCACTCGGACAACCAGTTTTCACTTATACGCATTGCAATAATCTCTGCTCATTTACGTTAAGAAAATTGCTGCAAGAAACGTAAATCATTTTCGAAAAATAAGCGTAAATCATTTACTTGATGACGCAACATTGCTAAGCGCTCCACACCCATTCCAAAGGCATAACCATTAAATATGTTGGTATCAATACCGACACTTGCAAATACATTTGGGTGCACCATTCCGCAACCCATCACTTCTAACCATTTAACCTCATTGCTGTTTTTATCTGGCATTCCAATATCAATTTCTGCAGAAGGCTCTGTAAATGGAAAGTAAGAAGGACGAAAACGCACTTGTAAATTCTCATCTTCGAAAAAACTCTGTAGAAAATCAATTATGATCCCTTTGAGATCTACAAACGAAACTTGCTCATCCACCAATAAGCCCTCCACTTGATGAAACATTGGGCTATGTGTTGGATCTGAATCACAACGATATACTCGCCCTGGTGCAATTATTCTTATGGGTGGCTTTTGCTCTTTCATAACGTGAATCTGCACAGAGGACGTATGAGTACGCAATAAAAGTTTATCGTCAAAATAAAATGTATCGTGCATCGCACGCGCCGGATGATGATCAGGGATATTTAATGCTTCAAAATTATGAAACTCGTCTTCAATTTCAGGGCCCTCTTTTACAACAAAACCAAATTGCTTGAAGTAATTTTGTATGCGATTTAAGGTCAGCGTGATGGGGTGCAGGCTACCAAAACTCTGACCTCTTCCGGGCAAAGTGACATCGATCGTCTCACTTTTAAGTTGCTCATTGATTGATGCTTCCTGTAATACAGTTTTTTTCTCTTCAATAGCTTTTTGAATTTCTACTTTAACTTTATTGATCTCTTGACCAGCAGCAGGACGCTCTTCTTTCGATAACTTGCCAAGCGACTTGAGTTGTTCGGTTAGCACACCTTTCTTTCCTAAGTAATTCACGCGCATTGCATCTAGTGCATCCAAATCGCTTGCGGTTTGAATCTCATTCAATGCTGTGGTTTTTAATGTACTCAGATCAGACATATTTTTTACGAGTTCTCAAACAAAAAAGGGAAAGGCAATGCCTTTCCCTTTTTATCAGATACCTAAAATTTAATTATTTGATCGGTAATCAACTTGCTAGATTTGCTTTTGCGGTCTCCGCAAGTTTTCCAAATGTATCAATATCATGCACTGCCAGATCTGCCAGCACTTTGCGATCAATTTCTACCGATGCTTTATTCAAGCCATCAATCATTCTGCTATATGATAAACCAAATTGTCTCGCCGCTGCATTGATACGAACAATCCAAAGCGATCGGAACTGACGTTTTTTCTGTCTTCGATCACGGTATGCATACTGGCCTGCTTTTATGACAGCCTGCTTGGCGACACGATAAACATTTCTTCGCGCACCATAATAACCTTTAGATTTTGCACGCACCTTTTTATGTTTTGCATGCGCAGTTACAGATCTCTTTGCTCTTGGCATTTTATTTTCCTACTTAATCTCTTAGTTATGGTTTGCCTAATAAGGCCCTATGCAAATGGCAGCATCTGCTTCACAGCTTTAACGTCTGCGTCGGCTATCATTGAATCAGAACGTAAGTGTCTTTTTCTTTTAGTGCTTTTCTTGGTAAGGATATGTCGCAAATGAGATTGCTTACACTTAAATCCACCACTCGCTGTTTTCTTAAAGCGTTTTGCAGCACCACGGTTTGTTTTTAGTTTGGGCATTTTGTATATCTTTATTAAATCAATTATTTCTTTTTAAGAGGCGCGAATACCATAACTAGTTGTCTACCTTCTAATTTTGGCCTTTGCTCCACTTCACCATATTCTTTTAAATCTTCTTCAATTCTTTCCAACTGTCTTACACCCAATTCTTGGTGCATCATTTCACGTCCACGAAAACGAATCGTTACTTTAGTTTTATCGCCATTCGTTAAAAACTCAACCAACTTTTTTAACTTAGTTTGGTAATCACCTTCTTCAGTACCGGGACGAAACTTAATTTCTTTTACATGTATTAGCTTTTGTTTCTTTTTTGCAGCATGGGCTTTTTTACTTTGCTCAAACTTAAATTTGCCGTAGTCCATCACTCTACAAACCGGTGGGCTTGCATTGGGAACGATTTCGACTAAATCTAAATCTGCATCTAGTGCTATTTGTTGCGCTTCATCAATTGCAACCACACCCACTTGTTCACCATCACTTCCGATCAATCGTACTTCTTGATCGGTTATTTCTTCATTTAAACGATTCTCTTTCGCTGCGCTAATATTCTAATCCTCCAAAAAAATTAATGGCCGCGGTTCGCGTTTTCCTGAGTGAATTTTTGCACGATGACATCCACATCCATCGATCCAAGATCTTCACCACTACGCGTACGAACGGCCAACTGATTCGCTTCGATTTCACGGTCGCCCGCCACTAACATATATGGAACATGGGCCATCGTGTGCTCGCGAATCTTAAAGCCAATCTTCTCATTTCTCAAGTCAGATATGACTCTGAACCCTTGATTTTTAAGCATTTCTAGCACCGAATTCACATATTCGCTATGTTTGCCTGTGATATTCATTACCACAGCCTGAGTAGGTGCCAGCCAAAACGGTAAGTTACCAGCATAATTCTCAATTAAAATACCTATGAATCGCTCCAGAGACCCCAAAATGGCTCGGTGGATCATAACCGGCACCTGTTTAGAGCCATCTTCTGCCACATATGTAGCATCCAAACGGCCTGGCATGGAAAAATCGACCTGAATCGTGCCGCACTGCCATGATCTACCGATGCAGTCACGCAAGGTAAATTCGATCTTGGGCCCATAAAAAGCGCCCTCTCCAGGCTGTAATACATATTCCAATCCCTGATTATTAAATGCCTTCTCAAGTGCAAGCTCAGCTTCGTCCCACAAATCATCCGCACCTACTCTCATCTCTGGACGAGTTGACAACGCTAGCTCAATATCATCGAACCCAAAGTCTTTATAGACATCAAAGGTGAGTTGTATCAGCTCGGCTACTTCTTGCTGTAGCTGTTCTCGCGTGCAGAAAATATGCGCATCATCTTGCACGAAACGTCGACATCGCATTAAGCCATGTAATGTTCCAGATGGCTCATTGCGATGCACCAAACCAAATTCGGAAATTTTCAATGGAAGATCACGATAACTTTTTAAGCCCTGATTGTAGATTTGAATGTGTCCCGGGCAATTCATAGGTTTAATCGCAAATTCACGATTTTCAGACTGGGTGGCAAAAATCATGTCGCCGAATTTATCCCAGTGCCCGGACTTCTCCCATAACTTACGATCTAATACCTGTGGTGTAAGCACTTCTTGGTACCCTTGTTTACGGTTTGTATCTCGCATATAAGACTCAACAAGTTTATAAAGCGTATAACCACGATCGTGCCAAAACACCATTCCCGGTGCTTCTTCTTGAAAATGAAACAAATCCATTTGTCTTCCAAGTTTACGATGATCTCGTTTTTCTGCTTCTTCTAATTGCGTTAAATAATCTTTTAATTGTTTTTTATCTGCCCATGCCGTTCCATAAATGCGCTGCAGCATGGTGTTGTTAGAGTCTCCACGCCAATACGCACCTGCAAGTTTGGTTAACTTAAATGCACGAAGATGACGCGTGTTTGGCACATGCGGCCCACGACACATGTCGGTATATTCTTCATGATGGTATAGAGCAATAATTTCCCCATCGGGAATTTCCGATGCGATTTCTACCTTGTAGTTTTCATCACGCTCTTTAAAGGCTGCAATCGCTTCATCACGAGACACCACTTGACGTATAACATCATAGTCTTTCTTTATTAACTCACCCATGCGTTTTTCGATGGCTACTAAATCTTCAGGAGTGAAAGCCCGCTCATATTCAATGTCGTAATAAAAGCCGTTTTCAATCACCGGGCCAATGGCCATTTTGGCAGTGGGATAAAGTTGTTTAACCGCGTGCCCCATCAAATGCGCAAATGAGTGGCGGATAATATCGACACCTTCTGCATCTTTATTGGTAACAATTTCTATCTTTGCATCGCTTTCAATTTCTACACAGGCATCTGCTAACTCACCATCTATACGGCCGGCAATGGTAGCCTTAGCTAAACCTGGACCGATGGATTCAGCAACTTGTTGGATAGTTACGGGGTGATCGAATTGTTTTTCAGTTCCATCAGGAAGGGTAATAGTAGGCATATTTTCTCCAGTGGTGACCTCTACGACCGGCCACTTGTTAATTTAAAATAGTTTATCAATTTTGAATGACTACGCCATAATCAATTTATCGACTGTAGCCTCTTGCAAGTCTGGTAGGCACGAGCAGATTCGAACTGCTGACCTCTACCATGTCAAGGTAGCGCTCTAACCAACTGAGCTACGCGCCTACTTACAAACATCAAAAGCATGTTATAACACGTAAAACAGATATGTAACTATTCGCAAAGGCTAGCTAGCCTTAGTATCAGGTTTGCCAAGAATATAATCTTTCAACCTCACAATCTCATCTCTCATTCTTGCCGCTTCCTCAAACTCTAAGTTTTTTGCATGCTCATACATTTTTTGCTCAAGTTGTTTAACTTTCTTCATTCCATGTTCTGGACTGGTACGTGAATACTGAATAATTTCTTCAGCCACTTTAGATAGCTTCACACCCCTACCTAATTCATAAGGCATTTTGTGCGCACCTTCCATAATGTCGGACACATTCTTTTTAATACCTTTTGGTGTAATTCCATGTTGTTTGTTAAATGTAACTTGTTTTACGCGGCGGCGATTAGTCTCTTCAATAGCTTTTTTCATTGAACCCGTAATATTTTCAGCATACATAATTGCTTTGCCGCTCAAATGTCGCGCCGCACGCCCCACTGTTTGAATTAATGATCGCTCGGAACGCAAAAAACCTTCTTTATCTGCATCCAATATTGCAACTAAAGATACTTCGGGAATATCCAATCCCTCACGCAATAAGTTAATTCCCACTAACACATCAAAGTCACCTTTACGCAAACTGCGAATAATTTCTACACGTTCTACCGTATCGATATCCGAATGCAGATAACGCACGCGCACATTATGTTCGCCTAGATACTCTGTTAAATCTTCTGCCATGCGCTTAGTAAGTGTTGTAATTAAGATTCGCTCATCTTTTTGAATACGCTCAGTAATCTCCGAATGCACATCGTCAACTTGCGACGATACTGGACGCACTTCAATTTCAGGATCAACCAAACCAGTTGGACGCACTACTTGTTCAGCAACGGCATCAGATTTTTCAACTTCGTAAGGACCCGGTGTTGCAGACACATAAATCATTTGCGGAATCAATGCTTCAAATTCTTCAAACTTAAGTGGGCGATTATCCATTGCAGATGGTAGTCGGAAACCATATTCAACCAATGTGCTCTTGCGTGAATGATCGCCTTTGTACATACCCCCAAACTGAGGAACAGACACATGGCTCTCGTCCATTACCATCAGAGCATTATCTGGTAAATAATCCAACAAACATGGAGGTGGCTCACCTGGCGCACGACCGGATAAATAACGCGAATAGTTTTCAATACCGTTGCAGTAACCAATTTCTTGGATCATCTCTAAATCAAAGCGTGTACGTTGCTCTAAACGTTGCTCTTCTACCAAACGATTTTCGTCGCGTAATTTTTTTAACTGTTCTTTAAGTTCTTCTTTAATACTATCTATCGCTTTTAAAAGAATTTCACGCGGCGTGACATAGTGGGTTTTAGGATAGATCGTTAAACGCGGAACTTTCCGAATTAATTCACCAGTTAATGGATCAAAATAACTTAGGTTTTCAATTTCATCATCAAAAAGTTCAATACGAATTCCTTCTCGTTCTGATTCTGCTGGGTGTACATCAATAATTTCGCCATGCACACGAAACGTGCCACGCCGTAATTCAAAATCGTTGCGAGAATATTGTAGCTCCGCGAGTCTACGTAATAGTTTGCGTTGATCTATCCGATCACCTCGATCCAAATGCATGACCATACCCAGATAAGCTTTTGGATCACCCAAACCATAAATTGCCGACACAGTTGCAACAATTATGGTGTCAGGTCGTTCAAATAATGCTTTGGTTGCCGAAAGACGCATCTGTTCGATGTGATCATTAACAGACGCATCTTTTTCAATAAATGTGTCACTTGAAGGCACATAGGCTTCGGGCTGATAGTAATCGTAATAAGAAACAAAATACTCGACTGAATTTTTAGGAAAAAATTCTTTCATTTCGCCATACAACTGTGCGGCCAAGGTTTTATTTGGCGCTAAGATAATAGTTGGTCGCTGAACCTTCTGGATAACATTCGCAATCGTGAACGTCTTACCGGACCCTGTCACGCCAAGAAGGGTTTGATGCGCCAAGCCATCACTCAAACCATCAACTAATGTGGAGATCGCTTCTGGCTGATCACCAGCAGGCTCGAATTTGGTATTGAGTTGAAATGTGTCGTCTAAAGACATGGTGATTTTTTGAACAAAGTATTTATTATCTCTTTTAGAAAGTTCACCTTAGAACCCTCATCACTGTAAAGTGCAGGTTCAGAAGATTAGATCAATATACATATAAATAGGAATCTTTGTGAGCAGTCCATTAGCCAAACGCGTATCCCGAATTCAGCCATCCGTCACTTTAGCGATAACGGCACGCGCAAATCAAATTCGTGCAGAAGGTGGCGATATTTTAAATCTGGCTGGCGGTGAACCCGACTTCGATACACCAGACCATATTAAAGCTGCAGCTCAACAGGCTATGAACGATGGCAAAACGAAATACACTCCTGTACCTGGTACCTTATCTTTAAAAGATGCCATTATTGAAAAATTCAAACGTGACAATCAACTCGATTATTCACGTGATGAAGTCATGGTTTCAAATGGTGGTAAGCAAGTATTTTATAACTTGTGCCAAGCCATACTAAACGATGGAGATGAAGTTTTAATACCCGCACCTTTCTGGGTATCCTACCCTGACATGGCGCTGCTTGCTGGAGGCGAACCTGTCATCATCCCTAGTGATGATAGCAATCGCTGTAAAATTACTGCTGACGACCTGGAAAAGCGTATTACGCCAAAGAGCAAACTATTTGTTATCAATAGCCCATCTAATCCTTCTGGTATTGCTTACTCAAAAGACGAATTGGCTGCAATTGGCAAAGTATTAGAGAAGAATAAACATATTATTGTCGTGACCGATGATATTTACGAGCACATCATGTTCGGTGGACAAAAATTTGCAAACATCTTAAATACCACGCCGTCACTGAAAGATCGTACAGTGATACTGAATGGAGTCTCCAAAGTCTACTCCATGACTGGATGGCGAATTGGTTACGCTGCGGGTCCAGTCGAGATTGTAAAAGCAATGACAAAAATCCAATCACAAAGTACATCGAACCCTGGTTCTATTTCACAAGCTGCGGCGGAGGCTGCATTACTTGGCGACCAAGATTGTGTATCAACAATGTGCAATGCGTTTGAAGAAAGACATGATTACCTTGTCGATGCACTCAATAAACTTGATGATGTTGAATGTATGAATTGTGACGGAACGTTTTATTGCTTCCCAAATGTTCAGAAATTAATTGATCGCATTGATGGTGTTGATAACGATATAGAATTTGCCGAGTATTTGCTTGTTGAGGCCGGGATTGCCTGTGTACCAGGAACAGCATTTGGATCACCAGGGCATTTACGTTTTTCGTACGCGACAAGTATGGATGTACTAAAAGAAGCGATGTCTCGCCTAGAGAAATTATAGACCGAATTAAAGTTTATAGTTGAGGTTGCCTCCAACGATTGGGCTTATCGTTACCCAAACGATGGAAACATAAATTAACCTTGGCTTGCATACATCGTGGTAGAAGCACCATTACTGTATTGCGGCATTACCTCACGCTGCACATGTTGCTTAAAACGTTGCACGTCAAGACTGTCTGAGATGCGCAGCATTTTATACATGCCATCTTCGGATAAAATCATCATATCGATCCACGGATTTTTTGGGTTTTCTGGAGTATCAATACGGTATTTCCGTTTTTGATCATCGCCCAAATTACGTGTGGCTACGGTTACATTAGGTTTGCCAGTTCGCTTGTTAATTGCCAAGCCCAGGCATCTACAAATGTCAGCCGCTACGAACCATGGCACACCGGCCTCATCCTTGACGATTCGTATTTGGTGGCCACTATAATCAAATAGCGTTACGTTACTCACTTTGTGTCACTCCTTGTATTCACACAATATGCATTCACCGGCCAAATGCCGCGAACTGAGGAATATTTATAGAACGATCAAAGACCTACGGATTATGGTTGCCGCTTATTGGTAGTATAAGACTGATGATCTGGGAGGGATATTTGACCGAAAATATTCAAAGGTTGCCTAGGCCGACAAACGAAACTGCGATCAAGCCTGTGTTTGTGCTTGTATGTTGGAATACCACCGAATCTATGTTGACCGGCATGGTAGGTACCGATACCATCTGCCGCTTCCCTTATTCCCCGGTAGCTCAGTTGGTAGAGCGGGTGACTGTTAATCACTAGGTCGGCGGTTCGAGCCCGTCCCGGGGAGCCA
>JBCCEI010000035.1:0-18244 GCA_039030355.1 Pseudomonadota bacterium
CTTTGCGATAATAATTTTCTAAATAGCGTTTGTAAGAACCAGGTATTCGACCAATTTGATTACCATGAATGGCGATTGTGGGTGGGTTTGCTCCTACCTGTGCTGCATATTTAAGTTTAATTCTTCGTCCTCGTATTAAAGGGGGTTGAAAACTTTCTAGTGCGTTTTCTAACAACCTATTAATTTCTGAAGTGCTCACTTCAATATTAGACGATTTATAGGCGCGTACCGCTGCACGTAATATCTTAGTAACACCCTCTTTATTTTTTGCAGAAATAAAATGCCGTTCTGCATATTCAAGAAAGCGTAGTTTGAGATCAAACCCCTTTTGTATTTCATTTCGGTCTTCATTAGAACTAATATCGGTTTTATTGATTGCCACTACAACCGCACGACCACTTTGCAACACCAAACCTGCAAGGCGTGCATCCTGTTCTGCAAACTCTTGCGTGCCATCTAGCATTAATATCACTACATGTGCGTCTTCTATCGATTGCAATGTCTTAACAACACTAAATTTTTCTACCATGTCGCTCACCTTGCTGCGCCGGCGCACGCCTGCTGTGTCAATGAGTTCAAACTCGGTACCAAATTTTTCAATGCGTGCTGAAATACTGTCGCGTGTAGTGCCAGGAATATTAGAAGTGACAAAACGCTCTTCACCAATGAGCGCATTAGCTAAGGTAGACTTGCCTACATTCGGTCTACCCACCAATGCGACTTTAATTGCGTTACTCCGGTTATTCTCTTCAGTTTCATCAACTGTAACAGGATATTGTTCGTCCAGTTTTTCAAAAAGTGTTCTTACACCTTTACCTGATTTGGCAGATATTTCATAAATATGTTCAGCACCGAGCGCGTAAAAATCGCTTGAGAGCAAATTTTCCATACCGGCATCGGCTTTATTTACTAAAACAATAGATTTTTTATTGCTCGTTCGAAGTTTAGAAAATACTTCTTGATCTTGCGGCACCAATCCCTCTGTTCCATCTACCAAGAAACATACTAAATCCGCTTCTTCAATCGCTAACCATGCTTGCTGACTAATAGCATGATTCATTTTATCTTGATCTTTGGAATCATCCGGTGGCGCGATTCCTCCCGTATCAATGACAATATAACGATCGTCAAAACGATGTGTAATACCATAGATACGATCGCGCGTGAGACCGGGCTGATCTGCAACTAGCGCACTGTTAGATTTAGTGAGGTAATTAAATAATGTTGATTTTCCAACATTGGGACGACCAACTAGGGCAATGACGGGTTTCATGTCGACTCACCTGTTGGATAAAACTACGTTGGAAAATAAAGAAAATAATTATTTGCGGTATTGCAAGACAGAAAGCGAGCCATTATTTGCCAACACATAAGCACGACCATTAATGACGCTTGGTGCAACTTCAATAGGATCACCTGCGACATCTTCTCTGCCAACTATTTTGCCATCTACTTTCGAGACCCAATGGCAATAACCTTTAAAATCACAAGTAACAATATAGTCACCCATCACTTGAGGTGCTGTAAGACCTCTAAATAAAAGTTTATCTTGTCTCCATAAGGTTGAACCTGAATCAATTTCAAGACCCCAGATACTATCGTCCGCATCGGCCACATAAACACGATCACGATCTACACCTAAACCTGCATATGATGAAAGATCTTTTGACCAAAGAATTTTACCGGTATCTAGATCAATTGCGACAACTCGACCATTAAAGCTAGCAGCAAATACAATTCCATCAAGATAAGCAAATTCACCATCTACATCTGACATCCGCTCCAATTCTGAACGCCCTTTAGGTACAGAAACTGGAACCTCCCAAACAGGTTCGCCATCGCGTAAATTAATCGCCATTAATTTGCCGTCATCAAAACCTACTAGTACAAGATCGCCAACAACTTTAGGTTGACTTGCACCACGCAACGTAAGTGGTGGCGCCCCTCTACCTGCACTCCAGCTAATGTTACCAGTGGTTATATCTAACGCATGCACCTTGCTGTCATTTGTCCTCACAGCTATCACACCATACTTTGCCTCTGACAATGACATGACCTCACTAGGCACTTTAGCCCGCCAACGTTGCATGCCATCACTTGCCCCAAGGGCAATTACTTCACCATTTTCGGTACCAATAGCAATAACACCTTCACCACCATTTACACCACCCGATATTTTTTGCTTGAGATTAATAGACCAAATGCGTTTGCCATCCTCTCGCTGCCATGCCTCGACTTTACCTTCAGCATCGCTTAAATAAATTCGATCATCTGTAATGTACGGACGAATTTTATTGTAGGTTTCTTCTAGATCACCAATGGAATTACGCCAAACTTGTTGAATATTTACTTTTTCAGCTTCTATTTTTGTAAGTTTTGCTGGTTCTCTTGGATTTTCTTCTTTTTCAAACCACTCTTTTGGTTTACTTAGAACGCTACAGCCAGATAAAAACAAGCTGATTGCTAAAGAAACAATAAGCAATAAATTATAATAATTTTTCATTTTATGAATTATTTGGATTAGCTACCTAAGTCATTCCGCTTAAGCTCTAGGAACTCAACATTATTGCCACTTGCAGATTGCATGGCTTGATCATAGGCTTGTTTGGCTTGTTCAATTTCGCCCTTAGCAACAAAAATATCGCCGCGCACCTCATTTGCCATCGAAGAATATGCATCTGGCATATTACTTTCAATGAGTGCTTGCGCATCGTCAATTTTATTTTCAGCAAGTAACAAACGCGCTAATCGCAATCTCGCGACTGCTTGCACATTATCTTGTTTACTGTTTTTGATTACCCAACGTAAACTTTCCTCAGTAGCCGTGCTATCCCCCTTATCATGCTGTGCTTTGGCATTGTGCAACATAGCGAGTGAAGCATATGGGGTTGATGCATAGTCAGCCCTCAACATATTTGCTTTTTCTTGAAGAGCAGTCGCATCATTTTTATTAACAGCCTCTTGTACTAAAGCAAAAATATCTGAAGCTTGTGTAGCTAAATTATCTTGGTGATTATTCCAGCTATACCAACCAAATAATGCCGCGATACCTAAACCAGCGCCTGCCAGTACAGCGAATCCATTTTCTTTCCACCATTCTTTTAGCGCTTCTACTTGTTGTTCTTCTGTTTCGTACTCAGCCATTTTTTTACCTAGTTATTTTCGTTTATGTATTGACCTAAAAAAGTTACTGCATCTGCTTGCGAAATTATTTCTTGTTCGCGTTTTTCACGTAAAAATTTCACCGTGACAGTTTGATTTTTTAATTCATCTTCACCCAAAATAAAAGCCAGCCTAGCTTGTGATTTGTCGGCCCGCTTCATCTGAGATTTTATACTACCTCCACCGCAATTTGTTATCACAGAAGAGGTGGGGAGCTGGCTGCGTAATTTACCCGCAAGCTGCAAACCCTCTATTTCTGCCTTCTCACCCATCAATACCACATAAACATCTACCAGCAGGTCAGGAGACTGTACTTCTTCTAACAATGAAGATAAGCGTTCCAACCCAATTGCAAAACCCGCTGCCGGGCAAGGTTTGCCACCTAGCTGCTCTACCAATCCATCGTATCGCCCTCCTGCACAAATGGTGGCTTGTGCGCCCAAACCATCTGCGACCCACTCAAACACGGTTTTACTGTAGTAGTCTAGACCACGCACTAAGCGAGGATTAATTTCATATTCAATATTGGATGCATCGAGTAAATTTTGTAACTGCATAAAATGCTCAGCTGATTCTGCATCTAAGTGCTCTAATAGAGTGGGTGCATTCTGTATAATTTCTTGCATATCAGGATTTTTACTATCCAAAATTCGCATTGGATTCGTATGCAAACGTTGTTGTGCTTCGTTGTCCAAATTACTTTCATGCTGCTGCAGATAGTTTATTAACATTTCACGATATTTTTTTCGTGCCTTAGAAGAACCGAGACTATTAATTTGTAAAACCGGTTGCATCGGAAGATTTATTACCTTCCACATATGTGCACTTAATATGATTAACTCAGCTTCGATATCGGGACCGACGTAGCCAAAAGTTTCAACGCCAAGTTGATGAAATTGGCGGTAACGCCCCTTCTGTGGACGCTCATGTCGGAAGAATGGACCACAATACCAAAGGCGTTGTGGCTGACCATATAAAAAACCATGTTGTATCCCTGCTCGCACACAACTTGCCGTTCCTTCGGGTCGCAAGGTTAAGCTATCTCCATTGCGATCATCAAAGGTATACATTTCCTTTTCAACGATATCGGTAACTTCACCTAAGGAGCGTTTAAATAATTCCGTCTGCTCTAGCAATGGCATACGAATTTCTTGATAGCCAAATTGTTGCAGCACATCTTGCGTTGCATGCTCTAGCGCACGCAGCACACCACTTTGTGGTGGTAAAACGTCATGCATTCCACGAATGGATTGAATCCTACCCATAGGAAAAAAACTCTAATGAATTATATTTAATTGAGCGAACCGCTCGATACTTGAAAACGTGCTGTGTTATTACTTCTACTGAATTGTGAATGATCAAAATAGAGCCCATTTACTTCAATTACCACACCTGGTGCATTGCCCAGGAATATTTCAAACGGTGGTTTACCACTTAAGTTTCGCACGACTCCGGGCTCAATCAAACCTTGCATTAAGGTATTTGCGTCCGCATCTCTTATTTCAGTCCAACTTTCTTCCATATAAGTGACCGTTATCATATGGGCGCCATCGTTAAGGCTAACCAGATTGGCATTTTCTGATTCGTCCTGCATAGCTTGCTGTAGCTCAAATGTCATTTGCTCATCGTTAATTTCATTACTTGCCGGTGCTTTTTGTAAAGTAACAGATGTATCAATTTCCTGAGAATCAAGGTGTGGATTAAGAATTTCCGATTCTTGCTGACTTGAATTTTGAAGTTGAGAAGTGTTCTCAATACTCACAATTTGAGTATTGGGAACTTGCTTGATTTCGGGGCTAGACTCAATCCACCATGTAATTATCAAACCAACCAAAATACTCAGAACAGCTGCTGTGCTCCAAAGAATTGCAGGATCATAACTTTGTTTCGACTTAACTGGAGTGCTAACTATGGGCTCTTGAACATGCTGTTGGTCAAAAGTTGCAATCAAATGATCTGCATTAATGCCCACAACACGCGCGTAGTTGCGCAAATAACCCCTTATATAAGTTGCCTCTGGAAGCGCATCAAAATCATCTTTCTCAAGCGCCTTAATTGTGTTCTGGGGTAAATTTAATTGTTCAGAAATATCAATCTGGCTGAGAGAAGCACTATTACGTGCATTAACCAGCAAAGCGCCGATACTTACGCTTTCTTCTTGTGGTTGTTGCGGTAGATTAATTTTTTCTTCCTGCATTCCAGTAACTTTCTGCTAATAATCTTGCTTCTTGAGAAGCAGGAAATGACCTTTTTAGTTGGTTTGCATATTCTTCCGCTTTGCCTTGATTACCAAGATTGTTCTCGGCTTGGTATGCCATCCATAACGACTGTGAATTATGCTTAGCGACAGTTTCGAAACGCTGCACATAATACGATGTTTTATCAAATTCTTGCCGTTCAAACGAAAGCAGTGCCATTTGATACAAGGCAGAACGCTGTGATGCATTCAACTCCAAAGATTTTTGAAAATATTGTTCGGCTTTTATTTTGTCTGGTAGCTTTAAAACACAAATTCCTGCGTTTGCATATGCACCTGAAGCTTCTCTATACAGTGGATTTTCTACTGCTTTCAAAAATTGTTTTTCCGCTTCATCAATGCGTTCTTGCTCACACAAAAAGGTTCCATAATTGTTGTGCGCGCGTGAATCATTTGGATCAAGAGAAATCGCTTTGCGAAAATGTTTTTCAGCAACATCATTTTGCTTCAACCTCTGTTGCAATAATGCAAATACCCAATGTGCTGTTGAAGAATTAGGATCTTGCTTAATCGCACGGCGCAATTTTTTATCGGCTAACTCAAATTCGCCTTGGCCAATATAATTTACGCCGAGTTGCACATTAATCGCCGCAGCTTTTTCGTTTTCACTAATTGGCCCATCCACATTGCTTGTACTTGCACACGCAGCCAAAAATAGCATCATTATGCTCAAGCAAATGGAATTTTGTATGATTAAGCGCATTTAACTTCAACTTTGTTATTTAAAAGATCTGCAGCATAGAGCTTTTCATAATGACGTTTACGTTTAACTTTATCTTGAATATCACCAGCTAACTGCCCACATGCTGCCGCAATATCTTCACCTCGCGGTCTACGCGTGATGGTAGTAACGCCAGCATCTTGTAATATATTTTTAAATGTCTCGATTACTTGATCTGTCGAACGTTGGTAACCAGAATTAGGGAACGCATTAAAAGGAATTAAATTGATTTTAGATGGCAAAACTTTAATTAGTTTAACCAGCTGTCTTGCGTGGTCCGGTTGGTCGTTTACTTGATTCAACATTACGTATTCAAATGTGATGCTGTGTTTACGATTTTTATCTTCCAAGAATCGGTGACATGCTGCAATCAAATCTTTAATCGGGTAATTGCGATTTAATGGAACAAGCTGATTACGTATATCATCATTTGGAGCATGCAGTGATACCGCTAAGCTCACATCCAATGTTTCACGTAATTTATCCATCTTGGGAACAATTCCTGAAGTACTGACCGTTACTTTGCGTTTACTTAAACCATAAGCATTGTCATCCATCATAATCTGTATGGCTTTGGTTACATTATCAAAATTAGCTAGAGGCTCTCCCATACCCATGAAAACAACATTGCTGATCACACGTGCTTTATTCAATTGTTTACGTAAGCGATGCTCTGCGAACCACAACTGTGCAATGATTTGCGCTGATGTGAGATTACCTGCAAAACCTTGGCGTGCGGTTGCACAAAATGTGCAATCCAATGCGCATCCAGCCTGTGATGATACACATAATGTCGCTCGGTCATCCTCTGGAATATAAACTGTCTCAACTGCATTTTTATCGTCTACACGCAACAACCATTTACGCGTACCATCAGAAGAGATTTCTTCGTTGAGCATCTCAGGCATTTGCATAATTGCATTTTCACTGAGCCATTCGCGTAACGATTTACTAAGATTGGTCATCTGATTGTAATCAGTAATACCATGCTGATGTGTCCACTTCAAAAGCTGCGTAGCGCGAAATGCTTTTTCATCTAACTCAGAAAAAAATAATTCAAGATCTTGTTGAGGCATCCCCATCAAATTCTCTTGAGCCATTTTCTGACGAAGTTCAATCATTATTATTTTGGTGGTTCTGGTAGCGTGTAATTATCACGTGGGTATATTTGTCTTTCAGGAAAGAAAAAACCAATTTCGCGCATTGCATTATAAGTTGAGTCTGAACCATGCACTGCGTTATGCGCATTCGATGTTGCATACTGTTTTCTAATTGTTCCTTCTTCCGCAGTACCAAACATTGTTCCACCCATCACATTGCGATATTTTTGAATCGCGTCATCACCTTCAAGTACTTGCACAATTACTGGACCTGAAGTCATAAACTTTATTAAGTACTCGTAAAAATCTTTACCTTTATGAACTTCATAAAACGAACTAGCTTGCTTTTTACTTAACCGTGTCATCTTTGTTGCCACAATTGACAACCCTGCTGCTTCAATTTTTGACTGGATATCGCCAATTACATTGTTTAAAACTGCATCAGGTTTAATGATGGACAGCGTGCGTTCCATTGCCATGGTCTTTTGTTCCTAAAATTAATTAATATGAAATCTAACTAGTCAGGCTTACGGTTTGATATTCCCGTAATTTTCCTTGAATTTTCAGTGAATTCTACTCCTTGGGCACAGCAAGAAGCAATGCTTGGTGTAGCACGAAAGAGAAGTGAAATCGCCCGATTATCAGATCGAATTCAGACAGTGATTTTTGATGAGACTTCTTTAGTCTTCCCGCTCATCCAACCAAGCCATTTGGATTGCCTCTAGAATTTTCTCATTTGAAGCTTCAGGGTCATCTTCAAACTCCTCAAGTGCACAAATCCAGGTATGCAGATCGGTGAAACGTATATATTTTGGGTCCACATCGGGATGCGCCTCATCCAATGCGATCGCGATATCCAGAGAATCGGTCCATTTTAGTTGCATATTTCTACCTTAAATATGAAATTTATTTATTTTAGTGGTTACGAATAGCGGTTTAGATTCGAAATGGGGCTCGTTACTTTCGAGAAGCACAGATAACCCATTTGTAAATGGGCATTGAAACAGTAGTTTCGATGTATCGAGACAACACACGCATTCTCAGTGGTTCTCGGAGACCATATTGATCGTATATTTAGGGATTTCAATAACCAATTCCTCATCACCCACGATTGCCTGACAACTCAGGCGTGAATCTGGCTCCAGACCCCACGCCTTATCAAGATAATCCTCTTCGTTCTCTTCTGCCTCGTTTAGCGAATCTATTCCTTCTCGAACGTAAACATGACACGTCGTGCAAGCGCATGATTTCTCACACGCATGCTCAATCTCGATGTCATTGCTTAAAGCCGCATCACATATACTGATACCGGGCTCAACTTCAATTACTTTCCCTTGTGGACAAATTTCCTCGTGGGGCAAAAATTTAATCTTTGTCATCATTCAAACTCTTCAACTTTATGACCCTTCATCACTTGCTGAACACTTCTATTCATGCGTCGAGCAATAAATTCTTCACTTTCATTTTCTAAATTTTTAATTGCTTGTTTGATTTTTTCATCATCATCACCTTGACGTGTATTTAATAACACACTTTTTGCTTGCTCGATTTTTGCAAGTTCATCAGCAGATAATAACTCTCCATCTTTATCCAACGCAGATCGCAATGCTTCTAATACGCGGTCTGCTTCAACTTGTTGCTCGGCTAACATGCGTAGCTGCATATCTTGTTGCGCATTGGAAAATGAGTCTTTTAGCATGGATTCTATTTCGCTATCACTTAATCCATAAGATGGTTTCACTTCTACACTTGCACGTGTACCACTACTTTGTTCCTCGGCACTTACGCTTAGCAGTCCATCTGCATCCACTTGAAAAGTAACCAAAATATGTGCCGCTCCTGCAACCATAGCTGGAATATCTGTTAAGTCAAAAGTCGCTAGTGATCGACAATCTGCGACTTTTTCACGCTCACCTTGCAAAACATGTACACGCATAGCCGTTTGACCATCTTTAAAAGTGGTAAATTTTTGAGCCATCGTAACTGGAATGACCGTATTGCGAGGAATAATTTTTTCCACCAACTCCCCCATCGTTTCGATACCTAATGAAAGTGGCAACACATCCAAAAGCAACATTTCTTCATCAGGGTTATTTCCAGCTAATTTATCGGCCTGTTGTGCTGCGCCAATTGCCACGACCTTATCTGGATCAATATCAGTTAGTGGAGGGTTGCCAAAAAACTCAGCAACTTTTTCCCGCACATAGGGAGTTCGTGTGGAGCCTCCCACCATGACAATATTTTGTACGTCATCCACTTCAATTTCTGCTTCGCGTAATGTTTTTCGACACCATGCAATGGTTTTATCAATATGCTTTTCAATTAAGTGTTCAAATTGTTGGCGTGACAGTTTTGTTTGAAAATCATGCTTATCATTGAGTTGCACATTAATTGAAACCTGATCCATATCCGATAATTCTTCTTTTACACGACGCGCTTCTTGCATAACACGTCGCATCATTTGATGATCTTCATTTATATTCAGTTCTGCTTGATCCAGGATCCAAGCTGCAATTTCACGATCAAAATCATCGCCACCCAATGCTGTATCTCCACCAGTGGACAATACTTGAAAGACGCCTTTAGTCAGTTTTAAGATTGATATATCAAAAGTACCACCGCCCAAATCATAGATTGCAGTTACACCTTCTGCCTGTTGATCCAAACCATATGCCACGGCTGCTGCAGTTGGCTCATTGAGCAATCGAAAAACATTGAGCCCTGCTAGTTTGGCCGCATCCTTTGTTGCTTGTCGTTGCGCATCATCAAAATAGGCTGGTACGGTAATCACAACACCTACCAACTCACCCCCCAAACTGGCTTCTGTTCGTTCTCTCAATGATTTTAAAATTTCTGCAGAGACTTCAATTGCAGTGACAGAACCTGCGACAGTTTCAATACGTGGTACAGCACTTTCATAATCTTCAAACTTATACGGCAAGTAACCTTGCAATGTAGCCAAATCGTTAACCGATCTGCCCATGATACGTTTGACTGAGGCTAATGTGTTTAATGGATCAGTAGTTGCATGTACTAGCGCCTCTTCTCCAACGATAATTTCATTTTTTTCATATCGCACAACCGAAGGTAAGATATGATTACCTTTTTTATCAGCCAATGTCTCTGCAACACCGCTACGTACAGTTGCCACTAAAGAATTTGTTGTACCTAAATCAATACCTGCAGCAAAACGGTGCTCGTGAGGAGCTGTGGACTGGCCAGGTTCTGAAATCTGAAGTAAAGCCACTAGAGTAATTCTTCCTCTAGCTGTTCTTGTTTTTTGCGCACTTGATTCGTTAATCGCTCATAAAATTGCAATTTGAGTGCTGTATCTTTTGCTGCTTTTAGATCTTTAACACTATATTGTTTTGAAAACTGCACAATAAGTAGTTCTTGATCTTGCTTTAGATTTTTTGATAGCTCATGTAATTCTTCTAATGGCTCATGCGCACTACCTGCTTCTTCTACTTTCTCATGAAGTTCCATTGTGCGTATAAGAAATTCTGCATCGCTGGAAGTTTCTGTTTCCGCATTGAATTCAATATCACTTAACTGCAATAGATAATGGGAGCGCCTCAGATCACTCTTTAATGTTGTGTACGCTTCGTTTATATATGCAGTAGTTTGCACGGAAATACGCCGCTCTTGATCGCTCGCATTTGCAAATCGATCCGGATGAAACTCACTTTGCAAAGCTCTATACTTATTAGCAAGCTGCTGCTGATCGATTGAATAACCTTGCTCAAAGTCAAACAGCTCGAAATAATTTCGAGTCAAATCAATATTCATATTTAACAGGACTTAAAGAAGTTTTGATTTATTAATGCAGTGCCTGAGACGAGGCAAAAAATGTTGAAATGAGTGAGTATTCTTATTTATAGATGAGCGGTATTGAGATCATTCTTAACGACTAAAAAATCTAATTAAGGCAGAATTAATCAAAGCTTCCTCATACACTGAAGCTTTCACCACACCCGCACCTATCCTTTTCATTTGGATTTGTAAACTTAAAACCTTCATTCAACCCTTCACGAGTAAAATCAAGCTCAGTACCACTTAGATACACTATGCTCTTTGGATCGATAATGACTTTAACACCTTTGTCTTCAAATACCTGATCTTCATTTTCAATTTGATCAGCAAACTCGATAGTGTATGCCATTCCGGAACAGCCTGTTGTTTTTACACCTAAACGTACACCTACACCCTTACCTCTTTTTTCAAGATAGCCTTTAACATGATTTGCAGCGCTGTCGGTAAGTGAAATAGACATATATTAATTTTTAAGCGATTTTCTTTTCGCCATCAGCTTTAGATTTTAAATCTGTAATTGCTGCTTTAATTGCATCTTCCGCTAAAACGGAGCAATGAATCTTAACTGGCGGCAACGCAAGTTCTTCTGCAATTTCTGTGTTTTTGATTTCGCTCGCTTGGTCCAATGTTTTACCTTTGACCCATTCAGTAAGCAGACTTGACGATGCAATTGCTGAACCACAACCATAAGTTTTGAATTTTGCATCTTCAATTACACCATCGCTACCTACTTTAATTTGGAGCTTCATAACATCACCACAGGCTGGTGCACCGACCATGCCAGTGCCTACATTTGGATCATCTTTTTCAAATGACCCAACATTGCGTGGGTTTTCATAGTGATCTAGTACTTTGTCACTGTATGCCATGGTTGATATCTCCTATTTAAATATCTTCTTCTATAATTATTAATGTGCGGCCCATTCAATCGATTTCAAGTCAACACCATCTTTGTACATCTCCCACAGTGGCGAGAGCTCACGTAACTTAATTACTGCATTCCTAATTAGCTCAACAGCGTAATCAACTTCTTCAACAGTTGTAAAACGCCCGATGGTAAATCGTATTGAGCTATGCGCGAGTTCATCATCACGCCCTAGTGCACGCAATACATAACTTGGCTCAAGTGATGCGCTTGTACATGCAGACCCAGAAGATACTGCTATGTCTTTCAAGGCCATGATTAAGCTTTCACCTTCAACAAAGTTAAAACTTACATTGAGATTTCCGGGAATACGTTGCTCAAGATCGCCATTAATATAAATCTCTTCCATATCTTTTAGGCCATTTAACAATCTATTACGAAGCATCAAAATTCTTTCGTTATCGGCCGCCATTTCTTCTTTGGCAATTCGAAATGCTTCCCCCATACCGACAATTTGATGCGTAGGTAAAGTGCCCGATCGCATTCCACGCTCATGCCCTCCACCATGCATTTGTGCTTCGATTCGTATGCGCGGTTTCCTTCGCACATATAAGGCACCAATTCCTTTTGGCCCATAAGCTTTATGTGCAGATAAACTCATCAAGTCAACGTTCATGTCTTCTACATTAACCGTCACTTTACCTGGACTTTGTGCAGCATCTACATGAAAAATAATTTTATGTTCACGTGCTAGTGCACCGATAGCTTTAATATCCTGTATCACACCAATTTCATTATTGACATGCATAATAGAAATTAAAATAGTATCGTCACGAATGGTGTCTTTTAGGACTTTTAAGTCTACTAAACCGTTATCACTTGGCTCTAAATAAGTTACATCATAACCTTCACGCTCCAGTTGACGACAAGTATCTAATACTGCTTTGTGTTCAGTTTTACAGGTAATGATATGTTTACCATTCTTTTTATAAAAATGTGCTGCACCTTTAATTGCTAAATTATTTGATTCAGTAGCACCGCTTGTCCAAACAATCTCTTTAGGATTTGCATTGATTAGTGCCGCAACATTAGCACGCGCATTTTCTACTGCTTTGTCTGCATCCCAACCAAATGTGTGACTTCGTGAGGCAGGATTACCAAAGTTACCTTCTTTGGTTAAACACTCCATCATGGCTTTAGCAACGCGTTCATCTACAGGTGTTGTTGCACTGTAGTCTAAATAAATTGGAACCTTAACGTCTGTTGTCACTTTATTATCCTAGTAAATTTTATTAACTAAATTGAATAGTTTGTATATTGTGATCTTGACGTGTTGCCACTTCACGCACACTTAAGTCGCTTACAGCCTGCGCCAAAGTAATATTAGAAAGGTAACTTCTAATTTCGCCACTCAAGTTTTCCCATAAATTATGGGTTAGACAACGTTGATGATTTTGGCAATCCGCTTTTCCACCGCAACGTGTGGCATCTACATTTTCATCAACCGCATCAATCACATCTGAAATTGCAATTTGCTCAGAATCGACCGCCAGTGAATATCCACCTCCTGGCCCACGCGTACTCTTAACTAAACCTTGTTTGCGTAAGCGGGTAAATAACTGTTCCAGGTAAGACAAGGATATTCCTTGTCGATCTGCAATATCAGATAAAGAAACCGGGCCAGCATGATGATGCAATGCAATATCAAACATCGCTGTCACGGCGTAACGCCCTTTTGTGCTCAGTTTCATGCTTACCGCCTTTGGTTATAATTCACGCAAAATCATGTTACTAGAGTATAGCAAATAACCCAGTAATACACTCAGGTATTATAGGTAGATGGTTCATGATCAGCACTATCCCGATAGTAAAGGCTGAGAAAAGTATGAATAACCTTTTAAATTTTATGGTATTTAGCGTTAGCGGCGGAATTTCTGTGTCGCGCTCAAAATACCACGCAAAATATTTGTCTCTACTTGTGAAAGGCGTGCACGACTGTAGAGTTGTCGTAACCTACGCATGAGTAATTTTGGTTGTTTAGGGTCAAAAAATTCTATTTCTTCTAGAACTTGTTTCATATGAACCAACAAATGCTCGACTTCTTCTGCTGTGGCCAGCATATCTTCATTTTCGGAAATAAATTCTTCGTTGCTATTGCTCCTCGCCAAGTATGCTTTATAGACCTCGTAACAAATGACCTGCACGGCCGATGCGATATTAAGTGAGCTAAATTCCCAATTTGCAGGAATTGTAGTGAGGTAATGGCATTGATCCAGTTCTTCATTAGACAAACCACTGCTTTCTCGCCCAAACACGATAGCGACATTACCACCCTCAACTTCTTGCCAGACCTTTTCACCTAAATCACCAGGTGCAATTTCCGGGCACTGCAATCCACGCTGACGTGCACTTGAACCCACCACAAAAGTGCAATCCGCAATCGCTTCACTTAAAGATTCGCATAATGTTGCACGTTCTAATACATCAAGTGCGCCGGTTGCTCTGGCCCGTGCCTGCCCACTGGGAAATTCCATTGGGTTTACTAAAACCAAATTCTCGATGCACATGGTTTTCGCAGCACGTGCAGCCGCACCGATGTTGCCGGGATGAGACGGTTCAACTAAAACTATTTTTATTTTATGTGATGAAGTCAAAATGATTTTACTTGTAGTACTAAAAGTAGTGTATACGGATTTTATAGGTCAATGCTATGCTGCATGAACAATTTCATTACGACTACTCCATAATAATGCAAGCTACACTAAACATTGCAATCGAGGCTGCACGCGAAGCTGGGAAAATTATTTTTCAGAATATGTCGCGCATTCATTCTTTATCGATTCAAACTAAAGAAAAAAATGATTTTGTCAGCGAAGTCGATTTTAAAGCAGAACAAGAAATAATTAATATAATTCATCGAGTCTATCCTCAACATGCAATTCTTGCCGAAGAAAGTGGTGATCGAAGCAGCGGGAAAAACGACGAGTATCAATGGATCATAGACCCACTAGATGGCACAACAAATTTTCTTCGTGGCTTTCCGCATTATTCCGTTTCGATAGCGTTAAAGTACAAGGAACGTCTTGAGGTCGCTGTAGTTTATGACCCATTCAAAGATGAATTATTTTGTGCTGGCCGCGGTAATGGTTCAACTTTGAATGATCGAAAAATTAGAGTATCAAGCTTAACTAATTTTGACGGCGCGCTGCTCGCCACTGGATTTCCATTTCGTGAAAATCAAAATATTGACAGCTATTTGTATGGGCTAAAAGAATTCATGTTGCATACCTCAGGAATTAGGCGCGCCGGCTCCGCCGCGCTAGATTTAGCTTATGTTGCCGCAGGTCGTGTTGATGGTTTTTGGGAATACGGTATCAATACTTGGGACATTGCAGCAGGTTGTTTAATTGTACAAGAAGCAGGTGGACTAGTGGGCGATCCTCAGGGCGGGCACACTCATTTAGAATCTGGAAATATTGTTGCCGCAAATCCAAAGCTGTTCCGCTTAATGCTACAAACATTAAACAAAACAGTTTAGAAATTCATTGTACTGCTAAACTTGGCTGCCATCTTCATTAGCGTTTTCTACCTCTGGCTGCATCAAATCCTCTTTACTCACATTCAATGCAAGTAATGAAGAGCTTGCAACATAAATTGATGAATAAGTACCAACAATCACACCAACAATCAATGCAATTGCAAATGCATGAATCACCTCTCCACCAAAGAAGAAGAGTGCAATCAAAACCAATAACGTTGTTATCGACGTCATCAAGGTTCGTGACAAAGTTTGATTGATTGATGTATTGATGACCTCTTCTGACGTGGCCTTGCGTAGTCGCCGGAAGTTCTCACGAATACGATCAAACACGACAATAGTGTCATTCAATGAATAACCAATTACTGCCAACAAAGCTGCTAAAACAGTTAGATCAAACTCAACCTGCGTTATCGCAAAAAAGCCAACTACTAAAATAACATCATGGATTAATGCCGCTACCGAGCCCAACGAGAAACGCCACTCAAAACGCAATGCTACGTAGATAAGGATACCAATCAGTGCATATAACATTGCTAAGCCACCTTTGTCACGTAGCTCATCCCCCACTTGTGGGCCAACAAATTCTACGCGGCGCATTTCTGGTGACCCCGTAACAGCCAAGGCATCTAAAACATTATTGCTAAGCGCTGCCCTATCATCACTTTTATCAGCAACCGGTAGTCGAATCAGCACATCTTTGGATGTGCCAAAATGTTGCACGATCGCATCATCGAACCCACCACTTGTTAAAGCAGTGCGCACCGATTCAAGCTCAACAGAATCAGGATAACCCACTTCAACAAGTGTTCCACCGGTAAAGTCGATACCCAAATTCAAACCACGAATTATGATTGCTGTAATTGAAATGATAATCAGTGCAAGTGACAGTATTAGCGCAAGCTTGCGCTTGCCCATAAAATCAATTTTTAAGTTTTCTTTTAATAATCTCATGTTTTATGTCTTTAAATGGCAAGCGAAGTTGTTTTCTTTTTACCATAAAATAAATTCACCAATGCACGTGTTCCCAAAATTGCTGTGAACATAGAGCATAAAATACCTATGGATAAGGTCACTGCAAATCCTTTAATTGGACCGGTACCAAATACAAATAGCACAATGGCCGCAATTAAGGTTGTAATGTTTGCATCTGCAATTGTTGACAAAGCTTTTGCATAACCTGCATGAATACTCGCCTGTGGCGAATTCCCATTGGATAATTCTTCTCGTATCCGTTCAAAGATGAGCACATTCGCATCCACGGCCATACCTACCGTTAATACAATTCCAGCGATACCCGGCAAAGTAAGGGTCGCACCTGGTATTAAAGACATAATACCTATAATTAAAACTATGTTTGCAGCGAGCGCGATGTTGGCTGCGATACCAAACATGCGGTAGTAGATCAACATAAAGATCATTACCAAAGCCAAACCGATTAAAATTGATTTTTTACCCAAACGAATATTTTCTTTTCCTAAGCTTGGCCCAACTGTTCGTTCTTCAACAATTTCAACCGGAGCAGCAAGTGCGCCAGCACGGAGCAATAACGAAAGTTTTAATGCTTCATGGGTAGAATCCAAACCTTCAATTTGAAAACGTTTGCTTAGTTGCTCTTGAATACGTGCAACATTAATGACTTCTTCAGTTTTAATTGATTTTCTAACTTTTTCACCATCTTTTTCTATGGTTACTGTTTTATTATCAATAAATACAACCGCCATTAGCTTCTTAATGTTTTCCCCGGTTACATCGGCAAATCGACTTGCGCCTTGGCCATCAAGCGTAATGATGGCAGCGGGTCTGCCATTTTCATCAAAACCGGAGTTAGCATTAATAATGCGATCACCAGTTAGCATGACATTCCGTTTTAAAAGAATAGGGTTTTTACTATCTCGTTCATAATATAAAACCGAACCCACCGGCACTCTTCCAGAATCTGCAGCTGCAAATGGATCGTTTTGTTCATCAACCAATCGAAACTCAATGGTTGCCGTTGCGCCTAAAATTTCTTTTGCCTGAGCGGTATCTTGCACACCAGGTAACTGTACGACAATTCGTTCTGCACCTTGTTGCTGGATAACGGGCTCAGCTACTCCAAGCTCATTTACACGATTGCGTAAAGTTTGAATATTTTGTTGCACTGCAAGACGCTGAACTTCTCTTAGTGCATCTTCACTCACTTTGGCAGTAACAAAATAGTCACCGCCTTCCTCATCTTCATCAAACTGGAGTTCATCTGCATATTCATTTTGCAGCGTCTTCAATCCTTCTTCTGCACTTTCAACATCACGAAACTTTACACGTAGCTGCTGTTTTGATTCAGAGACCGAAAAACGTCTTAAGCCTGCTTCGCGTAATGAGGTTCGAAAAGATGCTACATAATTATTTAGCGCTTTTTCTTTTGCTGCTCGCATATCCACCTGTAAGAGAAAATGCACGCCACCTCGAAGGTCTAAACCTAAATTCATTGGTGATGCGCCAAGGGCTTTCAACCAATCAGGTGTAGAAGATGCTAAATTGAGCGCTACAATATGGCGACCATCCAATGCTTGTTTTGCAGCTTCAGATGCTTTTAATTGTTGTTCTGTGTTTTCAAAACGCAACAAAATACGGTTGCCTTGTTCTTCTTCACCTAGAACAGTAATTTGTTCATTTTCTAACGCCGTTTTTACATCTACTAAAGTTGATTCCGTTAATTCACCTGATTCATGAGAAATTTGTACTGCGGGCACATTTGGATACAAATTAGGTAATGCATATAAGGCTGCAGCGAGATCGGAAGAGC
>JBCCEI010000036.1:0-17282 GCA_039030355.1 Pseudomonadota bacterium
ATGTAGTTTTTTTCACCAAAGGAATCAGCCCAAGGTCTTGGTGGCAAAAAGAAAAAGCTAAGAAAAGTATTAAAATTAATGTTCTAGTATGGATTGTTACATTACTAATATTAATTTTATTCATGTATGCAAGAAGAAAGTTTAATGTATAAAAATCTTTCTCAGATTGGAGCCTTAGAAAATAATTAACAATTTAAATTTCTTTATCGCTTCCTGGATTTTGCTTTTTTCCTGTCTTTATTTTTAGCTCTACTGTGTGATTTACCGTTTCGTTTATTGCTGGGATTTTTGTTTAATTTTGGTTTATTTCTAATCTCGTTTATAACGGAAATTTTTAATTGCTGTCCTGCTACCCAAGTTTTTTTGAGTGTATTGAAAATATCCTTTGGCATTCCTTCGGGAAGGTCGATGGTGCTGTAGTTGTCATAGATGTTGATTTTTCCCATATGCTTACTTTCTAATCCAGCCTCATTTGCAATTGCACCAACGATATTTCGAGGTTTTACATTATGTTTCTTTCCAACTTCTATACGAAAACGCTGCATTCCTTTTTCAATAGGCTCATGGCTACGCTGTTTATTTTTATCTTTTGTTGATTTTCTTGGCTTTTTGTTATTTGTTGTTTTGCCTTGTTGTTCCCAGTCTTCGGTATTTATAGGATTGTGCTTCTTTTTGATTAGTAGGGGTGTTTCTCCCTGTGCCAATTGAGCCAGTGCAGCCGCTATTTCATTCACAGGTATATTGTGTTCTATCTGATATTGTTCAATTAAGTTATTGAATAAACTCAAGTCGTCGTTTGCTAAAGTGTCGGTTATACGTTGTTTAAAATTAGCAATGCGTTTGTCGTTTATGAGCTCAGTAGAAGGCAGCTCCATCATTTCAATTTTTTGTTTTGTGGCTTTTTCAATAGCACTTAATAAACGTTTTTCTCTAGGCGTTACAAATAAAATTGCATCACCTTTTCTACCAGCTCGACCCGTGCGACCAATACGGTGTACATAGGCTTCTGTATCGTAAGGAATGTCATAGTTAATGACGTGACTAATGCGATCAACATCGAGACCGCGTGCAGCAACATCAGTAGCGACTAAAATATCAATCTTTCCGTTTTTTAGTTGCTGAATAGTACGTTCCCGGCTTTTTTGAGCAATATCACCATTTAGTGCAGCACAGGCATTACCACGAGCTGCTAATTTATCAGCAAGTTCAGTCGTCGCTGTTTTAGTCCGTACAAATACGAGTATGCCATCGAATGTTTCTGCCTCTAATATGCGTGTTAAAGCGTCTAGTTTATGTACGCCACTTACTGGCCAAAAACGCTGGCGAATTGTGTCTGCAGTTGTAGTTTTAACTTTGACCGTTATTTCAACTGGATCGATTAAGTACCTCTTGGCAATACGTCTAATTTGCGTTGGCATTGTGGCTGAAAACAATGCGATTTGTTTTTTCGATGGAATTTGTTCAAGCACCCACTCAACATCTTCTATAAAACCCATTCGTAGCATTTCATCTGCTTCATCGAGTACTAACGTTTTAAGCTTATCTAGTTTTAGTGTACCGCGGCGCATGTGGTCCATTACGCGTCCAGGTGTGCCTACGGTTACATGAACACCTCTTTGTAGTGCTCGTATTTGCCCACGATAATCCTGACCACCATAAATAGGTAGAACATGAAAATTCTTAATATGCGTTGCATATTTTTTAAAAGCCTCTGCAACTTGTATGGCAAGTTCACGAGTAGGAGTCAGCACTAAAACTTGAGGTGTCTTTTGTTTGAGATCAAGGTTACTTAATATTGGTAATGCAAATGCGGCTGTTTTACCTGTTCCTGTTTGTGCTTGACCAACTAAATCTTTACCAGCCAGTAATAGGGGAATTGTTTGCGACTGAATTGGCGATGGTGTTTCATAGCCAATCTCATCCAAAGATTTTAAAAGTGATTTATGTAAAGCAAATTCTTTAAATGTTGTGATTGAAGCCTTGTCCATCGCTCATGCCTGGGTAGTAATCAGAATTATTGATGCAGCAAGAAGCGCATACATTATTAATTAAGAAAAATTTGAAGGAAAAATAACTTTAAATTGAGACGAAGCGTATAGCTTTACAAGGGGGTTTGCACATACCCAAGAGGCATCAATTAATCGTCATTTTCGTTGCGGATGGGCTATAAAGTTTGTTTTATATTGTAAAAACTATGGGTATGGCCTATTTGGTAATTATTATGATGAATTAATTCAAAAGGATTACTCTGGACCATCTTCTGAAGATGATTCAGATCCTTCTTCAGCAGTCACTTTCGTCATTTCTTCTTGGTTGGATTCAATACCGATATGATAGGCTGCAAATCCTGGTACAACTACTTGATTTACTGCCATACCGATGATTTGCCCACTGATAGGCGCTTGTAAATCTTCACTTTGATTTGTAATAGGATCCGTTACCGTTCCTAATATATCTCCGACTGCAACATTGTCACCTAAACCCATTTGACTGAATAAAATGCCACCTTTTTCAACTCGCACCCAGGTAGATTCGAAATATGTTGGTCTTGGTTCACCCCAGATAAATACTCGTGGATACATATTTAAATTATCTAAAAGACTATTAACACTATGTGTACCTGCATCAATCTGATTTTCTTGAATGCGAAGTGATTCTCCAAGCTCCATAGTTAACGAAATGATTCCAGCGTTATTTGCTGCGGTTCGTAACATTCCCGGGTTACCTTGGTGATGAACAATTGCAATTTTGTCAAACCCTTCAACAAATGCTGCAACTTTTTCGTTACTCATATTTGCTCGAATCTGTGGAAGATTAGTTCTGCGTAATGAGCCAGTATGTAAATCAATTAAATATTCACAGTGCTGTATGACTTCTTTAAATAATGAATATGCAATTCGAGAAGCTAAGCTACCTTCTTTCTCCCCAGGAAAATATCGATTTAAATCGCGTCGATCAGATAAGTAGCGAGAACCGCGTTGAAATCCTTGTAGGTTTACAATTGGCACGCCAATTAGTGTGCCGTTAAGGTCTTTTGGTTTAATGTCGTACATCACTCTACGTACAACTTCTATTCCATTTAATTCATCACCATGAATTGCAGCTGTTAAGCATAAAGTAGGGCCAGGATCCTCGCCATTGATAACTAATACTGGAGTAGGTAGAGACAAACCTGAAATACTGACTTGTGGAGACCATGCAAGTCTAGTGGCTGTGCCGCGTGGTACTTTAGATCCCAGTAGAACAAGCTCTCCGCGTTTTAATTCTTCTTTTGATCTAACCGCTTCTGGAAATACTTTGTTTTTGTAAAAAGACTCTTCGATAGCTTCATGTACATTTTCGGGTTTACGTTCTGCTGAATCATCTGCAGCGTCATCTTTTTTGTCTAGTACTGGTTCAGGAGGAGGGGCAACTTCTTTTAAATCTACATTAGGCGCAACTTTAACATCTTCTGTAGAATGCACACTTTCAGATCCATCGTTAGATACTTCATCAACTTCATCAGTCGCATTCCCTTTTACTATACAAATTGAACAAATTAGCATTACGCATAAGCTAGATACAAGTCTATTCTCTGCAATAAAGTTAACGCAGCTTTTGGTCATATTTACAGTGCTATAGTGATCGTGAGAAAGCGACTCGTTGTTCTACTTTAGTTGGTAAGTTTTCCAGCGCCTCTACTTTCTTCAATTTTTTTAACAAACCATGTTGATTAGCGAGTTGCACATTCAAGCCAGGTCGAGCATTTAATTCAAGCATTAGAGGGCCAAGCGTACTATCTAGAACGATATCCACGCCTAGATAGCCCAATCCCACGGTATTAGAGCAATTTACAGCAATCTGTAAAATCTCATCCCAACGAGGAATTTTTATGGCCTCAATCTCTTTATTTGTGTCTGGATGATGGGAGGTGATTTGATTTCCGATTACACCATATGTTGTGTGTCCGTTTGCGATATCAATGCCGACACCAATAGCACCTTTATGTAAGTTTGCTTTGCCGCCAGATTGACTTGTTGGTAGCCGCAACATAGCTGAAATTGGAATGCCACGAAAAACAATAATGCGAATATCAGGGACCCCTTTGAAACTGATGTCATTAAAGACAGGATCAAACTTGATGCGATATTCTAAAAATGCTTGATCAGGCACACCGCCCAAACTATACATTCCCGATAGAATATTCGACACATGATGTTTAACTGCACTTAGGCTCAATGCTTCGCCGCTAGGTGTTTTGTATCGCTCACCAATTTTTCCAGTGATTACTAAAATTCCATTTCCACCACTACCATGTGCAGGTTTAATTACAAGGTCGTCATATTTGTCGAGTAGTCCGCCTAATTTTTTACGTTGATGGTTGTATTTGATTACTGAGAAGAGCTTTGGTACTGCAATACCCGCAACAATTGCGATACGTTTGGTTTGTAACTTATTATCAACAAGTGGGTAAAGTCGTCGCTGATTGTAACGCATGATGTAATCACTATTACGCTGATTAATACCAAGTATACCTTTAGCTTTTAGTTGTAATGGGTTTACAAACATTGCCATTTTTTTATGTTGTGGTTTTAATTTCTCTGAATCGCATTAATTCGCTTATGCGATAACCGGTATATCTCCCCATCCATATGCATACACCTAAAATAATGAGCAAAAATTCAGGAAAAGCAAACATAAGATAACTCAAATGTTCGTTAGTCATAACAAGATATCCCAAGCACGCAACAAACAAGCTTCCTAAACCTTGAACTAAGGCTATTTGAGCTCCGTTTTCTTCCCAGGTAATTGACATGCGCTCAATTGTCATTGCAAGAATGACCATTGGAAATAATGAAATTGATAGTAAGCGATCTAATCCAAGCTTGCTGGTGAAAAAGCTAATTATTAACATTAAGATCACAACGATGACTAGAATTGCAGCAAGTCTGGGAATTAACAATAGTCGCAATCGTTCTAAATATAAACGAATAAGTAATCCCACAAACACGATGCCAGTAAATAATATTACACCCCATAATAATTGCGTTTCACGAAATGCAATTGCAATCAAAATGGGCATAAATGTGCCAAACGTTTGAACGCCAACAAATGTTCTCATAAACACTACTAACAGAGCGCCTAACGGCACCATTAAAATTAAGCTATAGGTGTTTTGGCTGTGAACGGGTAAGGAGGATAGAGTAAATTTTCCTAATATAGATCTCTGTCTTTTTGCCGATAATTTTGCTACATCTACCAATTCAACAAATGACTTGGTCACGGAATATCTCAACTCTGCTTGTTCTCCACCCTTAATTTTATATAAAGGCGCATTTCCAACATTCCAAATTACTTGATCCTTAGGAATGCCAGATGTACCAGATTTAGGATCAAACGTTAGCCATTCTTCACCGTTGTAGGTTTGAATAAGGACGGTTGGGATAACGTCGTTAGCAGCATCGGCAAGGCCGATAGTCCATAGTTTGCGTGTTGGGATATGTGCAACTGCTAATAGCTTAATGATTAGATCAGCAGTTTGCTCATCGGTTCTTGCGAGACCTCTTATCAAAGAAGTATTTTCGTTCTGATCTGTGTTGCGAAGTTGATTAATTAATTCAAAGGTAAAAGATGCTGTATCAGCTGAGTGGCTTCGAACATCTTCAATTATTTTATTAACGGCTGTGGAATAGGGCTCAAAAAATTCAGGTGCTTGCGGATAATCAGGAGTGACATTCCATTTGGTTGCAACATTTGATCGTGTAAGTGTTGTTCTATAGTAAAGTGTTTGTTCGCCATATGCTTTTCGCTTAGCCCATTCAGCACTTTTATTATCTCCTTTTACTTTTGCATTTAAGCCGAAATCACCTGAAATATAGTGCTCGTCAATTTTTATATAACCTGGGGTAATATTGGGCACGGCCATTGAGGCCTTAATGTTTTTACCATTGCCATAAAAAGCTAGGCGCGCTTGGATGGTCCACGTGTCAGTGGTTGCGTCAGGTGTGACAGGCATACCTAACTGAAAGACTTTATGTGAGAAAATTGCTAATCCAATAGCGATAAATACAATTGACCAAAATTGAACCGCTAATTTATGCATCTTTATGTAATTTTGGAAAAGCTAAGCTGCTAGTTATGTATTATAAATAGCGCACATGTTAACTTATTTGCATTCTGCAGTAGTCAGAAAAATACTTTTTGGGTCAACTATGGCAACTTTCTTTAAAAATTGCCTGCCAAGCAGAATGTCGTAGATGTATTCGCGACGATCTGCCAAAGTAAATTCTGTGTTGTATTTTTTTCCATTGAAACAAACTTCTAAATCAACAACATGACGTTTATCGTGTTCGCCATCATGATTTTTGATATTTGTTCTACGCGAGCGAGGTTTTTCTATTTCAATTTCGTGTAAATTATCTTTGTTATCTTTTAATACAAGAGTGAATTTAACCCAACGTTCTCCGTCTTTTTTGAATGATTTAATATTTTTAGCATGAATTGAAGATGTACGGGCACCAGTATCAAGCTTTGCCTTTACAGCAAAATCATAATTATTGACACGAACTTTTTCTACCCAGCCCGCAATAACTCTTGCAGGGTCTTTTGCCTGTAAATTAGAAGTATAAAATAGAAGGCATACGAATAGTGTTAAAACGGTTGTGATCGAAGCTTTTATCATATCTTTTTTTGTTTTGGTTAATTTTTCGGCTCAAACTTCTCAGAAGTGTCTCATGTGTTTATTCATATATGACAGCAAGTCTTAACTATTAGTTTTAAGCTATTAAATGTTAAGACTAGTATAATAATCTGTATAGACATGTGTAGGCTACAAGACGATAGGAATAGGATATTTAAGGTTAAATCGAAATTAGTTATTAATAATGGTGGTTAGCATGAGATTAAAGAAGGAGATTTAGATGAGCAGTAAACTTCAAACAGATGATCTAGCAAAGTTGATTCTACGTTTATCCGTCGCCGGCATGATGCTATTTCATGGTGTCGCAAAAATCATTAACTTGCAGACACTTGATTTCATCAAATCTCAGCTGGAGAATGTAGGGTTACATCCGGTTTTGGCCTATGGTGTATATATAGGAGAAATCGTAGCGCCAATTCTAATCATTTTGGGTATCTACTGCCGATTTGGCGGGCTTTTGATCTTTGTAAATATGTTATTTGCAATTGTACTTGTTCACTCAAACGAGCTACTAATGCTGACAAATCACGGTGGCTGGATGCTTGAGCTACAGGCCTTTTACCTTGTTGGTGGGCTGCTCATTTTACTATTGGGTAGTGGCAGATATGCGATCAAGCCAGATTAGCAAAGAATAATTCCAATGCCCTTATTTTGCTGGCATTTTTGCCATTTTGGAATTGCTTTCGTGCTTTGTATAGTGGTGTTAGGGTGCTCACATACCACTTCAAAACATGTCGATATTGATTCTCGTGCCACAAATCTTACTCAATCGCTAGAGTCATTATCTGTTCAAGTTCTTGGTCAAGAAGCAGATAAGGTTTCAAACGTATTGATCGAAACTGCAATTAGACTAAGTGATCAATATGAAATGGAAAACCCACCCTTATATCACAATATGTTGGTGAAGATGGGTTTGCGTGATCGTGGATTGTGTTGTCATTGGGCTGAAGACTTGCATGCTGCATTGCGCAAACTGAATACAAGTTCATTAAAATTTGCGTGGCTAGTTGCACGTCAAGGAAGTCAGCTACGTGAGCATAACTCTATTGTAATTTATGCTGAAGATAATAATTGGCAGCAAGGTATTGTTTTTGATCCATGGCGAAAAGCGGGTGTACCATTTTGGACAGCTGTTGTAGAAGATGACTATCCTTGGAAACTTCATCCACTTAACGGTCGTTGGAATGTTTTACGATGCAAATAAGCTAAATATCAGGCTTATCGTCCTTAAATAGCTATAATTATGGGAAAAACATAGACTCTGATGCGCGTTTCGTGCATTATCCTGCGTAACTGCTTTTAAAGAGTACTGTTGTTTATATATATTTTAGGTCACTGCATAGTTTAGTATTTTCGTATTTGGCTCTGTTCGTCGTATTTTGTTTCTATCTATAGATTACCCACTTATTTTTCCTTGAATCCTCGCGTCTCTTGGCACTATTAAGATTTTCTCTAGTTATGTATCCAATTTTGACCCTGACCTTGTTTGCTATCGATAAAGTTGTGAATTGATTTGTCGCTAGTTTTAAATATTTCAGTTCACGTTGATTGGAGAAATGATGAATATTTATATTGGTAATTTACCTTACAGCATCTCTGAAGATGAACTGCGTGACCTTTTCGCGGCACATGGTGAAGTTTCAAGTGCAAATATAATTATGGATCGAGACTCAGGCCGTTCTAAAGGCTTTGGTTTTGTTGAAATGCCAGATAAAGCACAAGGTGAAGCAGCTGTGAATGCGCTTAACCAAACTGACGTGCAGGGTCGTAGTGTGCGCGTGAATGAAGCACGTCCTCGCAATGATAATCGTGGTGGCGGACGTCGTTAAAATTTGATTGCAAGGCCTTGAAATTTGAGGCCGATAGGTTGAATGTGAGGGTCGGCTCAGGAAAGCGGACTCTCAAATACGATGAATTGATGAAAAGGCGCCTATGTACAGCATAAACGCCTTTAGAGATTGATAATTAGTGTGAACTAATTATTTAGCCATCATATTTTTGATCAGGCCAACGATGATCATCACGATGCCGCCACCGCCGGCAGCAGCGCCAATGTCACCAAGCATGCCATTTCCAAGCATAGAGCCCAGTGTGTCACCCATGAAATGACCAGCAGCCCCACCGCCTACTAAACCAGCAACAGTATTACCAAGAAAACCAAGACTTAACTTTTTGGCTAAAGCGCCAATTATATTTCCACCAACAGCTCCACTTATAAGCTGCATAATTAAAGGCATCAATGCTTCCATAAGATCCTCCCTAAGATTTTAATTATTAGTATGACAGCTTCTGAAGCCATCAATTATTATTGTGGTTGCACTCTAGATTACTCCAGCTAGGTTGGGAAGCACTATTTTGATGCATTAATGTGATTTAAGTAAATAAAATTTTTATTAAACAATTAGTTATATGGTTAATCTAATACATTTTCTAAATGTATAATTGTTGTGCAATTAGCGAAATTTGAAGCTTATTTAGCCATTCTTTCCCAACCAGTATCAGGTTCAAAACGCTTTCCATTTTGATCGTGTAGCTGTTTTAACGTAGTCAGTAAATTTTTTGCTCCGATAAATTCAATGTAGTGAATTGGCCCGCCACGAAAGGGTGCGAAGCCAGTGCCAAAAATTACACCTGCATCAAGGTGATCCTCATTCTGAACTACTTTTTCTCGCCGGCATGCTACTGCTTCATTCAAAAATCGCAACATTAGCCGATCCTGAATGTATTGATCCCGTTCAGTAGAAGTTTTTGATTTTGGTGTAATCTTTTTACCTTTTTTCCAAGCGTAGAATCCCTGACCAGTTTTTCTTCCTAAATTCCCAGCTTCAACGAGGGACTTGAACGAATTTGGCAAATTATAGTTATAAGCTTTGCTGAGGAGTTCTCCAACGTGTAATCCTATATCTAATCCAACCGTATCTGCCAACTCAACAGGGCCCATAGGCATACCGAACTTTTTTGCTGCACGGTCAATCGCTTCGATCGATGTACCCGTGTCATAAAGTAAGCCTGCTTCGACCATATATGGCGTCAAAATTCGATTGACTAAAAATCCAGGTGAGCTTTTAGTTGGCAAGGGAAGCTTGCCAATTTGTTTAGCAAAGTTTACCGCACGTTGTGAAATAGCCGGACTGGTTTGTGCACCATTAACCACTTCAATTAGTGGCATTTTTGTAACTGGATTGAAAAAGTGTAATCCAACTAGACGTGATGAATCTGATAGCGCGTCACAAAGTTGTTCGATTTCGATGCTAGAGGTATTCGTAACAATCAATGCATCTTTTTTTACTTTAGGTTCAATTGAGGCATACAAATTTCGCTTTACATCCTTATCTTCAAAAATGGCTTCTATCACAATATCGGCTTTTCCTAGGCCATCACCATGATGATCCAAAATGAATCGATCCATCGCTCCTTTTATTAAAAGATGTTTTTTGAGACGTTTTTTGAAATATTCATGTGCGCGTTGCCTAGCGCGTGCCAGACTATCTGGTTTCAAATCTTGTAGAGTGACCTGCAAGCCTTGAGATACACACCATGTTGCAATATCCCCACCCATTACGCCGGCGCCTATGACGTGCACATGTTGTAATTTTTCTGCATCGCTTGATGCAAGTGACTTTAATTCGTCTTGCAGCAAAAATACGCGCACAAGATTTTTTGCAGTGTCAGTAGTACTTAAATTTGCGACCGATTGCGCTTCGTGGCGTAACATTTTGTCTTCACGACCAAAATGTTTCTGCCAATGATCAATCAAGGCATAAGGAGCAGGGTAGTGTTCTAGTTTTGCTTTTTTGGCAACTTGCTTGCGCATTTGCATAGCAATAATGGGTCGGACTAATTTGCTGTTTAAAACTTTCGCGACTTTTGGCGCTTTTCTTTTTGAGGGTGCAGTCAACAATATTTTATTTGCCGCGCTATTTAATAATCGCAATGGAGCAGAATCGTCAATTAAACCAATTTTATTTGCGTAGCCAGTGCTTATACTTCTGCCGGTTAGCATCATGTCCATTGCAGTGAGAGGATTTACATGACGGAAAATTCTTACCGTTCCGCCATATCCTGGGTGAATACCTAAGCGTATTTCAGGCAAAGATAGACGTGTTTTGGGATCATCTAATGCAATTCGATAATCGCAACATAAAGCAAGTTCTAACCCTCCACCCATGCAAAAACCATTGATGACCGCGATGGTCGGACAGTTAATTTTATCTAATTGAGTGAGAACAGATTGGCCATATTGAACTAGTTCAAGTGCTTCATCGTCATTGGTGATTTTGGTAAATTCTTTAACATCAGCCCCGGCAATAAAACCTTTTTCTTTATTTGAAGTGATCGCTATTCCGGTTGGTAAATCTTTGGAAAGCTGAACAAGAATTTGGTTTAGTTCAGCCAATACATTTGCAGATAAAACGTTGGCACTTGCATCTTCAACATCAATTCCAAGCCAAACAATTCCGTCATTGTTGGTATCTATTTGCCAATGTTTAAAATCTTGCATAATAGTTATTGCAGATTTTCCACCAGCATTGCGCCGCCTTGGCCTCCGCCAATGCATATTGTGGCTACCCCTAGTTTGCTTTTGTTATGTCGCAACACACTTAACAAATGATGAACGATGCGTGTGCCACTCGCGCCAACTGGGTGACCCATGCTAATTGCGCCACCATCTACATTTAGTTTTTCATGAGGTACTTCACCAAAAGCTTGGTCCAAATTAAATTGTTCTTTACAATATTGTGAATCTTTCCATGCAGCGAGACATGCAAGCACTTGCGCCGCAAATGCTTCGTTTATTTCCCAGTAATCAATATCGTTGGCATTCAAGTTTTGTGTACGTAACATTGGCACAGTTGAATGTACGGGCCCTAAACCCATGTGTCTTGGATCGAGGCCAGCCCAGTTAGAATCGATGAGTCTTCCCATAACATTAAGGTTATGTTTTTTTACCGCTTCTGCACTGGCTAGAATGACCCATGAAGCCCCATCCGTAATTTGAGCACTATTACCCGCAGTGACATTGCCGTGCTTTTTATCAAAAACCGGCCTTAACTTGGCCAGCTTTTCCATACTGGAGTCAGGTCGAACACCGTCATCTTTGTCATATGCTTTGCCTTGATCATCATAAATAATCTCTAATTCATCTTTAAATAGTTCATTTTCTTGCGCAGTTACTAAGCGCATATGGCTTTCCACAGCAAATGCATCCATATCTTCCCGCGAAATATTAAATTTATGCGCAAGATTTTCTGCAGTTTGACCCATGGACAACCCAACTACTGGATCAGTTAAGCCTTTCAATAATCCAATTACTGGTGCTAAGAATTTTGGCCTGAATGTGGCGATGGTTTTAATTTTCTGAATTGGAGTTTTCGCGCGATTCAAATCCGACAAAAAATTAACCATATGTCGATTAAATAAAACTGGAGAGTGACTCATCGCCTCGGCACCTCCTGCTAACACCAGGTCAGATTTGCCAAGTAAGATATTTGAATACGCCGAATCAATCGCCTGCATGCCAGAGGCGCAATTTCGTTGTACGGTCCAGGCAGGCACTTTATTTCCACAACCTATACGTAAACTAATCACACGCGCGATGTTGACTTCATCTGGGCTTGGGCCTACGCAACCTACAATGACCTCATCAAGTTCTTCAGGTGCAAAGGGTTGGCGCATCAATAGCGGATTGGCAGATTGAACCGCCAAGTCTGATGCTTGAAATGGGCCGGGCCTTCCTCGAGCTTTTAAGAACGGGGAGCGACTGGCATCGACGATAAAAACGCTTTTTGTATTCATCTGTAGCCTTAGTGTACGTTAGGAATAGGGTTATAAAAAGAAAGTAAACTTAAAGTAAATTCTAGTTTTTCGTGCATTCTTTTTTACATCAATTACATATGTTCATTTTTTAAGCGCCAAACTGGTTTTTGTTTCATGTGAAGCATAAATACAGTAGCGTTCACTCCAACAATAGACCAATACCATCTGGCTTAAATTACGGATGTGTAAATTAAAGCAAACCCCAGAACAAAACAGGTAACCATTTTGACCATCAGCAATGCAGTAAAAGAACTTAAGCAAAGAGATTTAGACCATATTTGGCATCCGTGTACGCAAATGAAGGATCACGAGCGTTTACCTATGACACCAATCAAAAGTGCAAAAGGCGTGTGGTTAGAAGATTTTGAAGGCAAACGTTATATCGATGCGATTAGTTCTTGGTGGGTGAATATTTTCGGGCACTCCAACGAAACGATTAGTAACTCAATTAAAGCTCAACTGGACCAAATGGAGCATGTATTACTGGCAGGATTTTCACATGAAGCCGTAATTAAGCTTTCAGAACAACTAGTTAAAATCACTCCTGAGCCACTGCAAAAGTGTTTTTACGCAGACAATGGATCCTCGGCAATTGAAGTTGCGCTGAAAATGAGTTTTCACTACTGGAAGAACACAGGCAAACCAAAAAAAACTAAATTCGTCAATTTAAGTAATTCCTATCATGGTGAGACCATCGGTGCCTTATCTTTAGGTGATGTTGCGCTCTACAAAGAAGTGTATGAGCCATTATTGTTGGATGTCATCACCGTCCCATGTCCCGACAGTTACAACAGAGAGCAGGGTGAGAGTGAAGCTAATTATGCCAAACGTATGTTTGTGCATATGGAACAAACGCTTGAGCAACACCATGAAGAAATCTGTGCTGTCATAGTCGAGCCATTGGTGCAATGTGCGGGGTATATGCGAATGTACTCGCCGGAATATCTCTCTATGTTGCGTAAAGCTTGCGATCAATATGGTGTGCACTTAATTGCAGATGAAATAGCAGTGGGGTTTGGCAGAACTGGGACATTGTTTGCTTGTGAGCAAGCCAATATCAGTCCGGACTATATGTGCTTATCAAAAGGGTTAACTGGAGGATATTTACCACTTTCTGTAGTGGTAACAACAAATACTATATATGACGCGTTTTACGATGAATACGAAAACCTCACGGCATTTTTACATTCACATAGCTATACAGGAAACCCTTTAGGCTGTGCAGCTGCACTTGGGACGCTTGATATTTTTAATTCCAGAGACGTGGTGGCAGATAATCGAATATTGAGTGACGAATTTACCAAGCAATGTGCGCGTTTTGAAAATCATCCTAATGTTGGCGATATACGCCAACACGGCATGATTACCGCAATTGAAATGGTAAAAGATAAAAAAACCAAAGAATCTTTTCCCTGGCAAGAGCGCAGAGGCTTAGAGGTTTATAAACATGGCCTACAAAATGGTGCGTTGCTAAGGCCATTGGGCGATGTAATATACTTTATGACACCATATGTGATTACACCAGAAGAAATAAAGATGCTGGTTGATGTTGCTGAACAGGGTATCGAGCTAGCTGTGAAGAAATGATCTGTAATATTGATGTTTTAATTTTGTTCTACTATAAGTAGCGAAGATTAAACTAAACAATAATGAAAATGAGGCTGCGATGAAAAGAGATACAATTTTAATGGGTGCTGCTAATTTTGGTCCCGGTGCCGTAACGATCTGGGATGGATTTAGGGCATGGTTCAATAAAAAGGGGCTTCCGTTCGAATACATTTTGTATAACACCTACGATCGTCAGATCTCTGAGTTATTACTAGGTCATATCGATGTCGCTTGGAATGATCCAGGTGGATGGATTCGTAGTCAGCGAACGGCAGCTGCTGAAGGCAGAAAAGCAGAAGCCATTATTATGCGTGACGCTGATTTCGATGTTGCGAGTGTTCTCGCGGTTCGGTCAGACAGTACCTTTCAAAGCATAGCTGACCTCAAAGGTGCAACGATTGCGGTGGGTAACCCAAATTCAGTTGAATCGACCATGCTTCCGTTATTTGCATTGAAAGAAGCTGGTCTGGAACCTGGTAGAGATTACAAACTCCTTGTATGTGGGTCATCAGATAATGGATATCGTCCATGGTTTATGGATGGGGAAGTTGCAGCAGCTAAAGCTGTAATGGAAGGCAAGGCCGATGCAGCAGGCTTGTCTGAAGCTAATTATGAGGGCTTTGGTAATGACGGAACATTTCCCGCAAAAGATATGCGAGTACTTTCACATACGCCAAAATACGATCACTGTAATTTAACCTATCTCGAGTCACCCGCTTCTGCTCCAAGGGAACTGATAGACCGTATGACTGAATTGTTTCTTGAAATGTCGTATGACGATCCTGAGTTACAACCTTTTATGGAATTAGAATACGTCAAACAATGGAAACCGGGCCGAGCGACGCATTATGAGTCTATTGATCGAGCGTGGGATTTTACGGAGTCGCTGGCTGTAGAACTTTTGAAACCCGCTTAGATATTATCCCCAAACTTCTGACGCTGTTTCGACAAGTGTTCGAAGTTTGGCTTTTTGATCATCGATTTCAAGATCATTCCCTTCGATGGACGTTGCAAACCCACATTGTGGAGAAATGGCGAGGCGCTCAAGCGGACAGTATTGGGATGCTTCTAAAATTCTTGCGCGCAAACTATCAACATTTTCCTGCTTAGATGATTTTGTTGTAACTAATCCCAATACGGCAATCTTGTCATCAGGAATCTGAGCCAATGGTTCAAATGTACCCGAGCGCGCGTCGTCATATTCGAGCATGAGACGATTCGCTTTAATTCCAGTGAAAATCTGGGACGCAATTTGATCGTATCCACCTTCAACCAGCCATCTACTGCCTTGATTGCCTCGGCACAAGTGAAAAGCAAACGTTACACCGGGACGATTTCCGATGACGAGGTTATCTAGCGCTAAACCAAAGTCCAGCCAATGATCTGCAGAATTTCCACGTTGCTCATAAAATTCTCGAAACTTTGGATCAAGTAACAAGGTGTAATGGGGTGCGTCAATTTGAAAGTATGTACAACCTAGAGCTACGAGTTCATCTACGTCTTCTTTGAGTAATTCAGCAACGGCAGTTAAGTATTCTTCAGCATTTCGATAGGCTTCTACTGAGCGTTCTGTGTCCCAAAAGTTTGCAAACAAACTAGGGCTGGGAATCGTGAACTTAATTGTGCGATCAGTATTAGATTGTGCATAGGTAAACTCCTCTTTACCGAGTGAGCGTTGTCGCCGCAGAGGTTCCAATACCGCAATTGGAGGTCGTTCAATGGATTTCTCGCCAAGATCATCACTTTGCCAGTCGCCCCATAAAAAAGCGTCGATGTCCCATTCGCTAAAGCCGCTATAAGATTCACAAACTTGACTTTGAAACGAAAGCCTTCGCATTTCGCCATCGGTGAGAACTTCTAATCCAGCTTCTTCTTGTAATTGTAGCGCAGCATCCACAGCAGCATCTTCAACACGCTTGAAGTCAGATGGTGAGATTGCAGCTTTACTTCGTAACTGTAGCGCTTCAATCAACTCAGGTGGGCGCAAAAGACTGCCAACAATGTCGGCGTGTGCTTTGATCATTATTTTTCCGTTATCTTAATAATTTCTTTCAGTCAAAAAAAACGGGCACCTAACAAATTATTCAAAATGTACTATAAGGAGCCTATAAAACAAAGCTTAACAACTGAACTAAGTAAAATGATCAAAGCAATTGTTACTATTAATTTAAAATTAATTTTAGGCATCTAAATATTTTACTTAGAAAATGTCCGCTTTCGGCCAATAGCGGACATTAACGTAAAGTTATTGAATACCCCTCAATAACCCTGCTACATCTTTGTGATTCTGTGATTCGGCAAGATCAAAGGGAGTACATCCATCTTTGTCACTACTGTTTGTATCAGCACCAGCAGCCAAAAGCTTGCGTACATTTTTTTCGCAACCATAAAATGCTGCGGTATGCAGAGGAGTCCATCTAAACAGAGCTCTTTCTTCTATGTCAGCTCCTTTATCTATTAAATATTCAAGCACCTCTGATCGATTATCGTCGTCTGCTGCTACATGCAATCCTGTATTTCCAAGACTATCTGTCGAATCAAAATTAGCTCCATATTCAAGCAATAGTTTAACAACTTCTACATTACCACTACGTATACCTTCAATCAGTGTTGGATCATTTTGTCCAGATATTTCAATTTCAGCTCCTTGTTTTAGTAAATACAAAACCATACTCTCGTATCCGAGTGAAGCTGCCTCAGACAATGGTGTACCGTTAACATTACTAATTGTATTTACTTCAGCACCAAGTTTTACTAATTGCTTAACGGCCTCAATTTGGTCTTCGACTACTAAATAATGCAATGGTGTCTCTCCTAACCCCGTCCTCATATTCAACAAACTAGGATTTTCACTTACTAATTTAACCGCTTGATCGAGAGAATCAAAACACATTGAGATTAATTTATTTACTTCTTTTGTCATTGAAAAACGATTCTAAACAATGTCCGCTTTGGGTCGTTACCGGACATTTTGCGCTTGTATGTAATTGAATCCAACCTAGTTCATCCTAATTTATGACTGCTTTCGGCCAATAGCGGTCATTTCGTTTAGCTATTCTTATCTGCATTTTAGAGACAGCTCATGTTCATCTGACTTAACAAACTGTGAATACCCACCATTTGTTTTATATGACACGACTACAATTTTTTCTAATACGTTAACTTGAAAAGCATTTGC
>JBCCEI010000037.1:0-17181 GCA_039030355.1 Pseudomonadota bacterium
AATCAGCAATGATAAAGTTGCGCCACTATATTTGAACAGTTTGCTGAATACATGCAAGGGCCTCAAGTGCGGCCACCTAATTCTACAGGACGGTGAGCAATATAAGACGCTGGACACGATGCAAGAAATTTATACTTCATTGTTGGAAAATCATTGTGATCGTAACACTACATTGATTGCACTAGGTGGTGGCGTTGTCGGCGACATAACTGGGTTTGCTGCAGCAACATATCAACGTGGAATTCATTTCATTCAGATACCCACAACATTATTAGCACAGGTTGATTCATCTGTGGGTGGCAAAACCGGCGTAAATCATGCACAGGGTAAGAATATGATTGGCAGTTTCTACCAGCCCCAATGTGTTATCGCAGATCAAGCGATACTAAGTACTCTAGACAATCGCGAACTCAGCGCTGGTATTGCAGAAATTATCAAATATGGCTTGATAAGAGACGCTGAATTTTTTACCTGGATTGAAAATAATATGCAAAAGTTAATTGATCGAGATTCCGAAGCATTGGCCTATGCAGTATATCGCTCATGCCAGAATAAAGCAGAAATTGTAGCTGAGGATGAATTAGAAAAATCAGGCAAACGTGCCCTATTAAATTTTGGTCATACATTTGGGCATGCTATCGAAACAGGTGTTGGTTATGGCAATTGGCTTCATGGTGAAGCAGTTGCTTATGGAATGATAATGGCCATGCATTTATCCATCAAACTTGGGTGGATAAAAGAACAGGATTATCTACGCTTAGAAGAATTGCTTCAAAAAGCAAACTTGCCTATAGAGGCGCCAAGAAATTTAAGCCCAGAAAAATTCATGCAGTTAATGTCTGTTGACAAAAAAGTGCGCGATGGGAAACTATATTTAGTATTGTTACAACAAATTGGTTCAGCGATATTGACCGCAGATTTTACACATTCTCTATTAGAAGAATCATTAAATGAGTGTTGCAGCTAAAAATTCCGAACAACTATTTGATCAGGTTCTAGCGCCATACGCCGCACAAGATGCTAAAAGTTTTGGTAGACAATACCCAGAAACTAACACAGCTTATCGAACAGAATTTCAACGTGATCGCGAACGAATCATTCATAGCACTGCATTTCGACGTTTAGAGTACAAAACTCAAGTATTTGTAAATCATGAAGGTGACTTATTTAGAACACGATTGACACATAGTATCGAAGTAGCCCAAATCGCGCGAGCAATTGCACGTGCGCTTCAATTGAACGAGGACCTTTGCGAAGCCATTTCATTAGCACATGATCTTGGGCACACACCTTTTGGCCATGCTGGACAAGATGCATTAAATGAATGCATGCGAGATCACGGTGGGTTTGAGCATAATCTACAATCCTTACGCGTTGTCGATAAACTTGAGCTTAAGTACCCTAAATTTGCTGGTTTAAATTTAATGTTTGAAACAAAAGAAGGTGTACTTAAGCATTGTTCAAAAAGCAATGCTGAAAAACTAGGTGCGCTTGGATTACGCTTTATTGAACGTAAACAGCCAAGTCTTGAAGCACAACTAGCAAATATTGCTGATGAAATTGCATACAATAATCACGACTTGGACGATGGGTTACGTGCAGGGCTTATTAGTGTGAAACAACTTAAAAATGTAGAACTATTTAAAGAGCATTTTGAACAAGTGGATAATAACTTTCCACAACTTAGTGAAAGACGCAAAATTTATGAGTGTATACGGAACATCATAAACGAACTGGTAACTGATTTAATCTCATATAGTGAGCAGATCATCAACGAAAAAAAGCCGCAAACGATTCAAGACGTACGCAATGAAGACAAACCACTCATACAATTTAGTCAAATAATGTATTCAAAAAACCGTGAACTGAAACAATTTCTAAATAAGAATCTCTACCAGCACTATAAAGTACACCGTATGAGTCAAAAAGCTAAAAATATCATTATTGATCTATACAATTCATTTTATAATGATATCAAGCTAATGCCAGACGAATACCAGCAGTATGCTAATCTAGCTAGGACGCAAAAAGGTGATAGCGGTACAGCAAGAATTGTTGCGGATTACATAGCAGGCATGACAGACCGATATGCCATTGCTGAACATGAACGATTATTTAATGCAAAGACCATTTAAATATTTTTTAATTATTTTAGGTGGAAAACTAAGATATCGAAATGGAAATAGATTTTTTATCAGTAGAGTGTCTTGAAAAGCTTGGGCTAGAGCAAAATCCATTTATTGACCATGCGCGAGATCCATTTTTATTTATGGATACGCAACATGAGATGTCTATGAATGTTCTAATGGATTATTTATCAAACCAAAATTCCACACTTGTATTATTGGGTGAAGTAGGAGTAGGAAAAACCACTCATCTGCGAATGTTACTACGCAAAGGTTACCAAAATTTAAATTTTTGCACCCTTCGCGCCAAACCAAAAACAACTTTTTGTGACATAGAATATAAAATTAAAGAGCGTTGGCGCTTACCACAAGAATCAGATGAAGATCCTAGCTTTCTAGATACTGATAGTGAGGAGAATTTAACGACAGACGAGCATATTAGAGAGTATATAGAAGATGACAAGCACCCAGTTTTAATAGTTGATGATGCACATCGTTTACAAAATGATGTGCTTGATCAATTACTGAAACTAAAACATCATGTGGGCTTACGGTCGAAAAATTCAATGGGGTTAGTGCTAGCTGCAGAAACTAATATACAAACCAAGCTTGCCGAACTTGAACAAACTAATCCAGCTGCTACACAAATTTATCAAATCAATGTGCGTGCTTTTGACACTGCACAATGTGAAGATTATCTAAACTATAGGTTGAAACAAGCTGGTTCAACAAGCCAGGATATTTTCAGCACTGAAAAAATCTCTGAAATCATAAAGCGTTCAAATGGATTACCCAAACATATAAATAAATTAGCAAGAGATGAGCTAGCAAAACAATGTGAAAGAGGTATAGCAGCAAATACAACACCAAATAACTTACAATCAAGCCCAAGTATGCGTCTCGGGTTAATTTTAGCCGGGTTGATTGGGCTAGCTGTATTGTTGATGGCTTTATACAAAAGTACAAACGAAACTATAGAGCCAATTGACCTAGAAATCTCAAAACCAAAACTTGAACAGCAGAATCCTCAACAATCTAAACCCACTAGCAGTCAAGATTCTAACAAAACAAAACAAGCTAAAGATAAATTAGAGGCTAAATCTGTAAGTAAGCCATATGTGGCACCCTTGGTCCTTGGGCCCTTGCAAGAGGATAAACCCACAGAAAATAGCAATAAAGATAACAATGAAAAAGCCGAAGAAAAATTAAAATTACAAACGAAAGAGAAACCTAAAACCCCTGAAATAAATAAACCGACCAAGAATACTAGTCAATCATCTTCCAAGTACTCATCTAACTGGATACTGCAACAGGACCCAAATGCATATACTGTTCAGATAGTGGCATCACCAAATGAGCAAAATCTCCTATCATTTATTGAGCAGAATGCTTTGACAAAGAATACTGCGTATTACCAAAAATCTTCTTCAGACAAGATCTGGTATGTACTTGTTCATGGCATTTATCCCTCGCGCGATGCAGCACTTCTGGGTATAGAGCAACTCTCAGATTCACTAAAGAAGAATACACCCTATCCTATTCAGATCAAGTTCCTACACGAGATTATTCAAAAGCAATAAACACATAAATAATGGTGTTTATGTTTGCGCATTAGACTTTAAGTTTTAGTCTTAAAGGTTCATCATCTGTGTAGAAGCTTTCTTATAAATATTGAGCCTGTTAGAACATTGTGTCATCAAGAATCCCGCAAACCTTTATTGACGAACTAATCTCTCGAACAGATATTGTCGAGTTGATTGATCAACATGTTCCGTTAAAAAAGAAAGGTAAAGAATATGCTGCGTGCTGCCCATTCCATAATGAAAAGACAGCTTCATTTACTGTCAGCCCTGAAAAACAGTTCTATCATTGTTTTGGATGTGGCGCACATGGAACTGCACTTGGTTTTTTAATGGAATATGAAAGGCTGGATTTTATTGAAGCAATCGAAACGTTAGCACAACTACACGGATTAGATATACCACAAGAAAATACTCCTTATATCAAAATTGATCATCAAGACTTATATGATCTTTTGCAATCAGCTAATAATTTTTTTCAACAGAATTTACGTCAACAACATACAGCAATCACATATTTAAAAAATCGCGGAGTAAGTGGAGACATTGCTGCAAAATTTGATTTGGGTTATGCGATTGATAGTTTTGATAGTACACTCAATCAATTTGGCGAAACGACAACGACACAACAATTAATTAACATCGGACTCGTTAAAAAAAGTGATAAGGGTAGTGGCTATTATGATCGTTTTAGAAACCGTATTATTTTCCCAATCAAAGATCGGCGTGGTCGTGTAACTGGATTTGGTGGTAGAGTTCTTGATGATGCTGTCCCTAAGTATCTAAATTCTCCTGAAACACCCGTATTTCACAAAAGTGATGCATTATATGGATTATATGAAGCACGCAAATCTAAACTATCATCAAGATCGTTAATTGTAGTTGAAGGTTACATGGATGTTGTTGCACTCGCACAACATGGTATTGAAAATGTTGTCGCCACACTTGGTACTGCAACTACTGGACAACATATTCAACAACTGTTTCGATGTACAAAAGAAATTATTTTTTGTTTTGATGGTGATCGTGCAGGTAGAGAAGCGGCATGGCGTGCAGCACAACAAATAATTCCATTATTTAAGGATGGTTTGGAAGCCAAATTTTTATTTTTACCACAAGGAGAAGATCCAGACAGTTTAATTCGCTCGCGAGGAAAAGAGATCTTTCTAGAATACATTCGTGATGGCGAATCACTATCAAACTTTATTTTTGCAAAATTAAGTGAAGATATTGATGTACGTACCCCTTCAGGTAAAGCAAGACTTGCAAATATGGCGAAGCCATTATTAGAAAAATTTCCCAACGGTGTGTTTAAAAAACTTATCTTTAAAGAGTTAGAGCAAAAAATAGGTGCAACTATTCACCTTGATGAAACACACCCTGAACAAATTCAAAAACCTAATCCAAGTAATAATAAAACAACTCCAGTGCGATTGGCTGTTGCAGCACTTTTGCATCAGCCCTCTTTGGCATTAGAAATTGACCCATTCAAACAACTAGAAGACTGCTCACTTTCTGGCGTACCACTATTGTTAAACATCACCCGTATATGGAGGCAACAACCAGAGCTCAGTCAAGCAGCGTTACTTGAACGCTTCCGCGGCCAACCAGAAGAACACCAAATAACCAAGTTATTAACCTGGAATCCACCAGAGCTAGAAAATCCAAAACAAGCTTTATTTGATGCTATGAGCTGGATTGAACGCAAGGCTCAAGATATACACGTTCAAAAACTCATTGAAAAAGAGAGTTCTAGTGGGCTCAGCGAGGGTGAACGACAGGAATTGAAGAACCTTTTACACCTGAAAGCATCCTAGAATATGTGATTGTGACACTACCTATATCAGCCCTTTCTGATATACTCGCCGGTTCTCTTAGCCAACCTCAAACTCGGACCCAATAACGCATGGACGAAGAACAACAATCCAGTATCAAACAGCTTATTGCAAAAGGTAAAGAACAAGGTTATCTCACTTATGCTGAAGTGAATGATCATTTACCTAGCGGAATTGTAGACCCCGAACAAATCGAAGATATCGTTAGCATGATTAACGATATGGGTATCAAAGTACATGAGCAAGCGCCCGATGCTGATAGTTTAGTGCTCACGGATGACAGCGTTACTGATGATGAAGCAGCTGAAGAAGCAGCGGCGGCACTCGCTACGGTAGATAGCGAGTTTGGCAGAACTACAGATCCAGTACGCATGTATATGCGTGAAATGGGAATCGTAAATCTATTAACACGTGAAGGTGAAATCAAAATCGCCAAACGTATTGAAGATGGCTTACGCCAAGTTTTATTTGCAATTGGCCACTACCCTTCTACGATTGAAAAATTATTGTTCATGTATAAGAAGGTCGAAGCAGAAGAACTACGACTTACTGACTTGATTACAGGCTTTGTTGATCCAGATGAAGATACGGATGCAATTCCTCCACCTGCGGCACAGCAACAAGCAGAAAGAGAGAAAAATCAAGCGGAAGGTGAAGAATCCGAAGAGGAAATCGATACAGGTCCGGATCCAGAAGAAGCCAAAGCATACTTTAAAGGCTTAGAAAAACTCTACAAAAAGCTTTCAAGTAGCACAGTATTAAGTGATGAAAAGAAACTTGCCAAGGCACGTGAAAAACTTGCTGAAGAATTCACAATGGTTAAGCTTGTACCAAAAATTGTAGATATTCTTACAGAAGATGTACGCAAAATGATGAACCGCATTCGCTCGCATGAACGAAGTGTGATGCAAATTTGTGTACATAATGCAAAGATGCCGCGTAGTAAGTTTATCGAAACATTTTCTGGAAGTGAGACTGATACGAAATGGGTCGATGCTCATATCAAAGCTAAAGCAAAATATTCAGATGCCCTCGTTGATATAAAAAATGAGATTTTAAAAGAACAAGAAAAGCTATTATTAATAGAGGACGAAATCGAGCTATCTGTTGGCGAAATTAAAGATATTAACCGTCGCATGTCAATTGGTGAAGCCAAAGCACGACGCGCTAAAAAAGAAATGGTTGAAGCTAACCTACGTTTGGTAATTTCTATCGCTAAAAAATATACCAATCGCGGTTTACAATTTTTAGATCTCATTCAAGAAGGCAACATTGGCCTCATGAAAGCGGTAGATAAATTTGAATATCGCCGTGGTTATAAATTTTCTACTTATGCAACATGGTGGATTCGCCAAGCAATTACACGGTCTATTGCAGATCAAGCAAGGACTATACGTATACCAGTACACATGATCGAGACCATCAACAAGCTCAATCGTATCTCGCGCCAAATGCTACAGGAAATGGGTCGCGAAGCTACACCGGAAGAATTAGCCGAACGCATGGAAATGCCTGAAGACAAAGTGCGTAAAGTACTTAAAATTGCTAAAGAACCAATTTCGATGGAAACACCTATCGGTGATGACGAAGACTCACATCTTGGTGACTTTATTGAAGATGCCACAATTGAATCACCTGTTGATTCAGCAGCCTTTGAAGGCTTAGGGGAAGCTACACGTGAAATTCTTGCTTCACTCACGCCACGTGAGGCAAAGGTATTGCGCATGCGCTTCGGTATAGACATGAATACGGATCATACTTTGGAAGAAGTTGGCAAACAGTTTGATGTCACGCGCGAGCGCATTCGTCAAATTGAAGCGAAGGCATTGCGTAAACTACGACACCCAAGTCGCTCAGAACAATTACGAAGCTTTCTAGAGGTCGACTAATAGTAAGCGTAGTATTCTTTGCTTGTTATTTCACTAGTTTGGGCCCATAGCTCAGTTGGTTAGAGCGTCCGACTCATAATCGGCAGGTCCCAGGTTCGAGTCCTGGTGGGCCCACCAGATATATAGCTGCATTCATACTCTTATCTACTGCTCACAGATAAGTATTAATTATTTTACGCATTGAACTATTTTTGGCAGCATCAAACCTGAGAATTTTTTGAAACCTTTTCAAATATGACAGCACTAAAAAATAGGCCAAAGATGTAATAAAAACTGATAATTCAGGTCTACTTAAATAAGTTATTAATTATATATCGGAGTGTTTATATGAAATATCTATCTACTATCTTAATAATTTTCGTCTTTTTAATACCATTTGCGTCAATAGCTGGAAATTCTGGCGGTGGGCGTAGTTATGAGGATGGTTTGTTTTGGGGCGCAGATCTAAATCGTAACGAACGATTAGATCGAGATGAAGCCAAGGCAGTTTATAACTTAGGTGAAGATGAAATATTTGCACGCTTTGATGAAGATGCAAATGGCTTGATCAATCGTGCTGAATTTAGTGAGTATATTCAGGTTTCGCCATGGACTGATCGCTTTGTACATCCTAAAGACAAATAAAATTTAGTCTCCTATCATCTCGCCCTGGTCTTGTGTTACAGCAATGACCGCTGGGCGCGGTGGCATTGATTCATCAAAGTCTGGCCAACGTGTCGAAGGCTGCTGAAAACTGGAACCAGCTCCTGGATGTTGAATGGAGCAAAACATCGTTTTTTGATCAGGCGTAAAACAAGGACTGCAAATTTCTGAACCAATAGGTGCACGCAAGAACTGTTTTGTTAATGCTTTTTGCTTACCTTGAGTTGCACTCACCCAAATTCCATCTGCGATACCTGAACGATTGAACCCGTCTGTTGCAATCCAAATATTGCCCTTTTCATCGAATGAACAATTATCTGGGCTAGAAAACCAACCGTTCACTGTAATATTTTTATGGTAGTAAGCTTGATCAATTTTGCTTTTTATATTTCCCGCTAAGATAAATATTTCCCACTTGAACTCTTTTGCACTGTGATCGTGATCAGGAGGGATAAGTTCAAGAATGTGTCCGTGGCGATTGATTGCTCGTGGATTTGCTGCATCCCTTTTTGTACGCTTGAAATTATTAGTTAAAACAGCAAACACATTACCCGACTGCGGATTCACCTTTATCTCCTCAGGTCTATCCATCGGTGTTGCACCTACAAGATCCGCCGCTTTGCGCATATCGATAACAACATCTGCCTGACTACTAAATCCATTTTTCTGTATGTGCGGACCCTCACCATACTGTAATGAATGCCAAATAACAGAACCATGTTCAGTGAATTCAGCTACCGAAAGCTCGCCTTCGTCTAATAAAGCTAAATTTTGTTTCTGCTTACCTGCCTGATACTTATGCTTACTAACGAAACGATACACATACTCAAAAGCTTGATCATCGCCCATATAGATCACCGCTTTGCCATCCTTATTGATGTGCACGTCACAGCCTTCATGTTTACAACGCCCCAACGCGGTACGTTTTATAGGGACAAAGTTAGAGTCAAACGGATCGATTTCTACAATCCAACCCGCATGCATCGCTGCCTGAGGGTGATGATCAAGGTTCCATTGCTCATGATATTTACCCCATAATGAAAGCGCTGTTTTCGTACCCAATAATCCTAGCCGCTTATAATTCTTGTATTCTGGTGTTTTATTTGCATTACCCGAAAAATAAAATTGAAAATTTTCTTCTGCAGTCAGTATAGTGCCCCATGGTGTGACACAACCAGCGCAATTACCAAACGTGCCTAAACATGCTTCACCTCGCGGTGAATATTCAGTTTTCACTCTTATATGATTACGTGCAGGACCCGATAACCTCATGGATGTTGTAGGTGAAATACGTCGACTAAACTTCGAATCCAGTGCAACAGACCAATTGTCATTTTTTTTATAAACTTCAACAATACTCAGGCCATGTGCCGCCATTTCAATATCAATTTGTTGTCTAGACAAATTATTTCGTGAAGATGCATCAGGGTGCATTAAATTACTATTAACATATTCATGATTTACAGCTAATAAACCATGGCTAGAAACATTTTTTTCTTTTGAAATTGGCAAATATGCTACAAAATCATTGTTATAACCAAATCGTTTTAATTGTGATTTTGCGCTTTGCTTAGTTGGATCAAATGCATCGAAATTTGGGAAGATTGCATCCCCCCATCTCAATAAAATTTGTGCTGAATAATTTTCAGCAAGATGTAAATTCGCATCAAGCCCATGAGTGACTTCTGTAAAATTAAGTTGCTGCTGATTTAGAGAGTGTGCCTTGTTATTAAGGAGTGTACTTGCACTTAATACAACACTATTCTTCAAAAACCCTCGTCGACTAATTCGTTTAGTGAGTATCTCATTAAAACTTTTGTTTGATGCCTGTCTTGTGACAGGAAAATCATCTGCATCCATCACTTATAAAATTAATTTCCAAACATCTTCTAATATGGATTTAAGATATGTGCAAAATCGAGCCGCATCTGCGCCATTTATAACTCGATGATCATATGACAATGACAGTGGCAATATTTTTTTTTCATTTTCATTAATCATTTTCGATAATCCCAGAATGGCTACTTCTGGCGGATTAATGATCGGTGTAAAGGCTTGCCCACCTAAATTACCCAAACTTGAAATTGTCATACTTGCGCCACCCATATGCTGTGGCGTTAGTTTTCTTTGTCTAGCCAACTCACTTAATACAACCAATTCTTGAGCAATAAATTGAAGTGATTTTTTATTAGCTTCTCGTAAAACAGGAACAAATAGACCATGTTCTGTGTCAACAGCTATGCCAATATGAAAAAAATTCTTAAAAATTAATTTATCGGTTGCTAAATCAATTGATGAATTAAACTGCGGATATTGTTTTAACGCTATAACTAGCGCCTTAATGATAAAGGCCAACGGTGTGAGATTAATTTTTTTTTCTTTTAGTTCAGCTTTTAATTTTTTTCTATGTTGTTCAAGTTGAGTAACATCTGCTTGATCAAAATGGGTGACATGCGGAATTGTTTGCCATGCATTGAGCATGTTTTCTGCGGTCAATTTTTGAATTTTAGTCAGCTCCTTTTCACTGACTACACCATAATTTTCAAAATCTAGCTTTTTATTGTGCTGATGAAGTTTCATGGGCGGAGCCTGAAGCTGCTCGCGCACATGCTGTTGAACATCTTCAGTGAGAATTCTTTGCTTTCTACCTGTGCCTTGCACATCGCCCAAATTCACACCAAGTTCACGGGCATACTTTTGAGTACCGGGAGTAGCATAGGCTTTGGAATTAGCTGATGGGCTCCTGGTAACAAAAGATTTTATTTTTTTATCAAGCGCTTGGTTTTCATCTTCTACACCTTGTTCAGTATTCTCTAAAACTACGTTGCTCTGACTATTTTCTTCTAATTGAGTGCTCGACTCATTAATGACTTTCAGTGCTAATAAAGTGTCACCATCTGATATTTTGTTTCCTTCTTGCACCATAATTTTTTCTACTACCCCTGCATATGGCGAAGGATAGTCCATCATGGCTTTTTCACTTTCGATAGTAAGCAAAGGCTGATCTACTAAAATTTCATCTCCTTCTTTAACCAGGATTTCTACTACATCCACCTCATCAAATTCTGCGATATCGGTAATGACTACGTTTTTCAAAGACATGATGGGGCTATGAATAAAATGGGTCGGCCTTGTCTGAATCTATTCCATATTTCTGCAGGGCAGTTTTCAAAATAGACTGATCAATGCTACTTTCATCCACTAAGGCATAGAGTGCAGCAACTGCTATATATTGCGCATTTACTTCAAAGTGATAACGAAGCTGCTTGCGCGTATCGCTGCGTCCAAACCCATCAGTACCAAGTACGACATATGAAGAATTAATATAAGGACGAATCTGATCTGCATACATTTTCATATAATCTGTTGCCGCAACCACAGGTGACCTCACATCTTGCAAACATTCTTCTACATAAGATGTTTTTGGGCTTTCATCAGGATGCAACATATTCCATCGTTCAACTTGCATGCCTTCTTGGCGCAAAAGATTGAAACTAGTGACACTCCAAATATTAGCACTGATATTAAAATCATCTTCAAGCAGTTTTGCTGCTGCAATCACTTCACGTAATATGGCACCACTTCCCAATAGTTCTACATGCTGCTTATTTGCTTTAGTACTTTGTAGTTTGTACATACCTTTGATAATGCCTTGCTCACATCCTTTGGGCATTTCTGGTTGGGCATAGTTTTCATTCATCACAGTGATGTAGTAATAATAGTCCTGCTGCTCAACAAACATGCATTGCATACCATCATGTATGATCACCGCGAGTTCGTAAGCATAGGTTGGATCGTAGGCGCGACAATTTGGAATTGTAGATGCGAGAAGATGACTATGCCCATCTTGGTGCTGCAATCCTTCACCGGCCAAGGTAGTGCGCCCCGCCGTGCCGCCAAGCAAAAATCCCCGTGAACGGCTATCACCCGCAGCCCATGCTAAGTCACCAATCCGTTGAAAACCAAACATAGAATAGAAAATATAAAACGGAATCATTGGCACTCCATGAGTGCTATATGAGGTTGCGGCTGCAATCCAGGAAGACATTGCACCTGCTTCATTGATGCCCTCTTCCAAAATTTGTCCGGCTTGATCTTCACGATAATACATCACTTGATCTGCATCGACCGGATCATAAAGTTGGCCTTTATGAGCATATATGCCCATACTCCTAAACAATCCTTCCATGCCAAAGGTGCGTGCTTCATCTGGCACAATTGGAACGACATATTTAGCAATGGCCTTGTCACGTGTTAATGCCATTAAGATTCGAACAAAAGCCATGGTGGTTGAATTTTCACGCCCATCACTGCCCGAAATGACATCTTTAAATACCTCAAGTGGAGGAATATTTAATGCTGTTGCTTTTGTTTTGCGTTTTGGAATTTCGCCGTCTAACTTTTTTCGCAGTTCCTTCATATACTGCATTTCAGGACTATCGTCGGGAGGTTTATAAAATGGCACATCCTCTAATTGATCATCGCTGATAGGTATACGATATCGATCACGAAATGCAACAAGCGAATCTTTAGTTGGCTTTTTTAGTTGATGTGCAATATTCATGCTTTCACCACTCTTGCCTAAACCATAGCCTTTAACCGTTTTTGCCAAAATGACTGTTGGTTGACCTTTATGTTTCACAGCTGCAGCATAAGCTGCGTACACTTTCTGTTGGTCATGTCCGCCGCGATTTAAACGCCAGATATCATCATCAGTCATTTGTGCAATCATTTCTTTAAGTTCTGGGTATTTGCCAAAAAAATGCTCGCGCACATAAGCACCGCCTTTTGCTCGATAGTTTTGAAAGTCACCATCCAAAGCTTCATTCATTCGTTTTCTTAGTATGCCTTGTTTGTCTTTAGCTAATAACGGATCCCAATTTCCGCCCCAAACAAGTTTGATTACATTCCAGCCCGCACCACGAAATACACCTTCGAGCTCTTGTATGATTTTGCCGTTGCCACGCACTGGTCCATCCAAACGCTGCAAATTACAATTAATTACAAAAATTAGATTATCGAGCTCTTCGCGTGAAGCGAGTGAAATTGCACCCAGAGATTCAGGTTCATCCATTTCTCCATCGCCTGTGAACACCCAAACTTTGCGATTGCCTTTATCAATAATGCCGCGATCATGTAAATATTCCATAAATCGTGCCTGATAAATTCCCATGATTGGCGCAAGTCCCATGGATACCGTTGGAAATTGCCAAAACTCTGGCATCAACCATGGGTGTGGATATGAAGAAAGGCCATTGCCATCTACTTCGCGGCGAAAATTTTGTAATTGCTCTTCGCTAATTCGATTTTCTAAGTAAGCTCGCGCATATACACCAGGAGCAGAGTGACCTTGAAAATAAATACAATCTCCTGCATTTTTTTCAGTTGCAGGATGAAAGAAGTGATTGAATCCAACACTCATTAAAGTAGCAGCTGAAGCATAGGTTGAAATGTGCCCACCTAGTTCTGGGAATTTTTTATTAGCGCGAACGACCATGGCAAGTGCATTCCAGCGTTCTAATGAGCGAAGCCGATGTTCCATGCGTGGATCACCAGGCAAACGATCTTCTTCATCAACAGCAATGCTATTTACATAAGCTGTTGTATTGCGAAAGGGTAAGTTGACACCCATAATTCGTGCATTATGAATTAGCTGTTCAATAATAAAGTGAGCACGTTCCTCACCATCACGTTCAAGCACGGCTTGTAGTGCATGTAACCATTCATGAGTTTCTTGGGGGTCGATATCACTCATGTACTTTCCACCTACATTGTTTATCAGAATATCTAAAACAATACTTCATCAATAGCTAGGCAATTTGTAAGCATAACGATAAGATGCGTCTAAATTAATAAATGTACTTATTAGTTGAAAGGATTTACTAGAAAATGCTTTCATATTTAGTGACTCTTAACTGCTTATCATTACTCAAGTATAACTAGTGTTATAGGCTTAGTACGCGCATAAAACAATATGTCGGATGCAATTAATTCAGATTTAGGTTTGGCAATGACTGGTGGTGGCGCAAGAGCTGCTTATCAAGTTGGTGTGCTACGATATATTTGCGAGCACTACAAAGATTTCCAACCACCCATCATAACTGGTGTTTCAGCAGGTGCAGTAAATGCAGCACACCTTGCAGCATATCAAGGTGATTTTAGTGACGCAGTCAATCAATTGGCGGATCTATGGCTAGAACTAACAACAGATAAAGTATTTCGCACCGATAGTGGATATTTTTTCTCAAATTTTTTCCGTTGGGGCTTAAGTTTTATTTTAGGTGGAAGTCGCATGGGCCCAAAAAAGCGTAGCTTATTAGACAGCGACCCATTGCGAAAATTTTTAGAAAAAAAACTTGCCTCTAAAGCAAACGAAAGAATTTATGGAATTAGCGAAAATATTCAGCAAGGACGTTTACGTGTTTTAGGTATTACCAGTACAAATTACGGCACAGGTAAAGGCCTTACTTGGGTACAAGGTGACGCTCATGAGCATTGGGAAAGACCAAGAAGAAAAAGTAAACGTGCAGAAATTTCTGTTGAGCATGTGATGGCATCTACCGCTTTGCCATTAGTTTTTCCTGCTGTAAAACTTGATGATGGATGGCATGGCGATGGGGGCATTCGATCTATTGCCCCGCTTTCGCCGATCATGCATTTAGGTGCAAAAAAAATTCTCGCAATTTCCACACGATATCGTGGTGGACAAGTTACGCCCGATGAGACAGTAATTGGAGAGTATGCTCCAGTAGCACAGATCATTGGAATCTTATTGGATTCAATATTTTTAGATTTACTTGATTACGATGCCGCCAATATGAGCCGTATCAATATGCTATATGACGAAGTGAATCAGGAGGCACGAGAAAATTTGAAAAAAATTAAATTACTCATCCTTCGTCCTAGTGAAGATCTTGGAAAACTCGCGAGTATGTATGAAGTTAAACTCCCACAACCATTTCGCTATTTCACGCGTGGTTTTGGTACGCGTGACACCAAGAGCCCTGATTCACTCTCTTTACTTATGTTTCAGCCAGACTATCTTAGTCGCTTAATTGAATTAGGGGAGAGTGATGCCAAAAATAATGCGCAACAAATAGATGAGTTTTTATCACACCAAGTAACTGCCTAGTGCGATATAAATTCTAGAAAATATAGATGGGAGATTTAAGAAAGCCCCATGGATCCATCCACAAGGCTTTCAGGTTTGCCACTGGAGTTGGAACAATGTGGCAAATAAATAGTAACTCTTTTTCACGACCAGTGGTAGCAAAGCATGAATAAACGGTCGCATTGTGATGTTTTCTATGGGGTTTCTGTTAAAAATGTGAACCCAATCACACTTTGAACTCTTTTCAATATATTTTCAGGCAAACCAGCTGCTTAACTTTAGACACTAAGGTGTAGATTCTGATTTCAGGGTTCCAAAAACCTGCTGCTTTTGATTCATACAAATATAGGGAAGCCCCAATTGTTCCAACCACACCACACCTTCTTCTTCGCCTTTAAGCATTGCGATTGTTGAGGACGTACCTGCAACCACACATTGTTCTGCGCATACACTCGTACTCGCTAAACTACTTACTGGCCAACCGGTGATTGGATTTAGAATGTGTGCATATCGCACACCATCAATCATCATAAAACGTTCGTAATCACCACTACTCGCCAATCCACCTCTAGATAGCATCACAAATGACATCGGTTCATTTGGATTACGCGGATGTCGCACCCCCACTTTCCATGCATCACCGTTTGGATGTGGGCCTATTATGCAAATATCTCCACCTAAATTGACAAGTCCATTTTCAATTCCTGCATTACGACAAACATTTACAGCGACATCCGCTGCATATTCTTTTACATAGCCTCCGAAATCTAGCTGCATGCCTTCAAGCGGAAGAAAAAGTTGTGGCATATTCCAAGTTAGTTTGTTCCAACCAATCAATGGGAGCAGTGCATCAATTTCTTTTTGCGAAGGCAAACTATTAGATCGGAAATCCCACGCTTGGCGTAAAATTCCTGAAGTAATATCAAATAAACCATCACTCTGCTCATAGCCGACTTGTGCGTAATTGAGTAACAGCACAGTCTCTTGATCCACTTCGATACCGTTTGAATCACCAGCACTCTTATTGATTTTACTGGTAATACTGTCGTCACGATAACGTGAGTACTTTTTTTCTAGACGTTTAACTTCATCAATCGCTTCTTCAGCAATTGCATTTACTAATTTTTTGTTATCAGAATATAAACGTAACTCACAAGGTGAGCCCATGGCTTTAAAAGGAAAGCGAAAGAGTTCCAAGCTGGAAGCTCCTGAAAATCAACTTGTGGTGAAGTGTACTGGTTTTTTAAGTAATGAAAAACTTAAAAACTGTAATCAATGCCAAAGGTAAACTGTGTGTAGTCCAGTAAAGCTGGATTTTCTACATCTACACTTTGTATTGAATAAGATTTATCGCTTACGTATCTTTCTGCAGCAAGTTTAATTGTCCAATCGCCGATGGTTTCAGAAAGACCGAGGCGTAACGATATCGCACCATAAGGCGATAAACGATAATCACTTGATACTTCTCCATCTGCTGGCAAAGCAGTGTAGAAAGGTTCATAAAAATCAGCTTGAGTTTGTGAATAGTATCGCAGTGAAGTATCAAATGCCCAACCACTATCGGTTACTTTGTGCAAACCAAGATCAAGTGTGTGTGAACGCACATCCCAATCGTCATAGTAGAATCGATAGTCAACATGCAGTGCAGCACCTAATAACTCTGAATATCTTCGTAATCTTGTTGCAAATGTATACTGTGTTCGGTCATCCGGTCGATTGTCTGCAGTAGTTTGGCCTAATGCTCCAATTGAAACTAATTTATAAGGATCTGATAAAAATCCATCAAAATGTGAAATGCCTAATGTAGTTTGCAGTATGGTGTGTTTATTAATGACCTGAGTTATACCACCAAAGACTGAATAGTTTTCTTTATCTTCGTTGCTTACACGCACTATGCCTTCTTCTTGTGTGGGGTCAACTTCATCAAAAGAAACTGCAATACCACCTCTTACTGAAGTAGACTTATTTGGAAACTCATATTCCACTTCGACTCCACCA
>JBCCEI010000038.1:0-17135 GCA_039030355.1 Pseudomonadota bacterium
CATCATTTTGCCATAGCGATCGACTTCAAGCGTGAATTCAGATGCTTCTGAAAGCTCATGGACGGTTTGCATGAATCGCTCCTGCTCCGCTGCAGACACGCCATTCACCGATTTGATGACATCTCCATTATAAAGTCCGAGCGATGCCGCTTTTGTATCCGGCTTAATTTTAGAAAGTGTAAACCCAACAACTTGATCATTTTCGACTAATGGTAAAAATCCAATTTCGGTTACAAGACGTTGTTTATCTACTATATAATCGCCGACCTCAGCTTTAGATAGCACAACAGTATGTTTTTGCACCTGGGACTGTTCAAATTCAGCTTGCATTAAGATGTCACCAACACTACTACGAATCAACAAACTGTAGTCTTTATCCTTACAACGAATTGCTGCAGAATTTTTCAGAACATTAATGAGATTACAGCCTTGTATGTCGTCTCCCAATTCTAGTAAAAGCTCATCACCATTTTCATCAACAAACATCGCATGCGCATGCTCATTATTTAAAAACGTACCACTGAGCACCCAATCTGGTTGGCTGGCTAGTGTATATGTAAATGTTGAAAGAAAGATGCCCAATAATAAGATTGAGCATGCTTTTCTAAGTTGGATAAAAGTCAATTGGATAATTGAAGTTAAACGGTGGAACATCTTCAGCTCCAAAGTTAATCAATTTTACACGTTGAAGAATCTTGCTTTCTAACGATGTATTTCCTAATTGGCTTGAAACAATGCTTGCACTGGTAACTTTACCTGAGGGTGCGATAGTAATATTAAGCACTACTTTACCTTGCAAAGATGCATCTTGCCGTAATTCGCGATTATACAAAGTAAACAAGCCACTCTTGTTACGATCAAACATGATCTGAATCTTTTCTAAATCACGTGTCTTTCCATAACCGGATCCATCTCCGCTTCCAGAGCCATCTCCACTGCCGCTGCCTGTTCCACCACCTCCAATACCTGAGCCACCTACGGAGCCTGCAGCACGACCACCAAGCCCGTTACCACCTGTATTAGTACTTAAGCTTGCTGTGTTAATTCCACCACTGGCTTTACCATAGTTCTTTGTAACCAGAGATCGTTTTGATGATTGACCTGTTGCACCACTTTTACTTAATGATTTTTCCCCCAAAGCTGCTGAAGTTGAACTTTTTTTAATATCCGATAAGTCATCTTTCATTGCCAGCAAACCAGAGCTTGCAGCAACTTCTTTTGCAGATTTAGTAGGTATAGGTGCTTTTTTAGGTTTTTGTGCCGTTTTAATTGGTTCTTTTTTCGGTTGCGGCTTGGGCTTTACCTTTGGTTTAGGCTTAGGCTTAATTTTTGTTTCTATTGGCACAACTTTAGGTGCTGGTGGTGGTGGCACAACCACTTTTGGAATGAGCTTCACCAAACGATCAGGTTCTTTTTTCTCAGGCTCTTCTGGTTCAGGTAAAGGTAAGAATGCGAATAAGAACACAAGAAAAATGATCGCTGATACAGACCATCTTAATAGTTTATTAAACCGATTTTGTTGTTCTGGTTGTCTCGCCCAAGGCAAGTCTTGAGGTATATATGATTGTTGTATTACTGCAGCCATATCTTAAGACTCTATATTTGATGCAAGTTGGGTTTCTTTTTGAATGACCGATAATGATATCTTTGAGAAGCCAGCATGAGTGGCACACAAACGCATTACGCGATCCAATACTTTATAGGGCACTTCTTTATCACCCATAATCGTAACTTCTCTTTCTGGATCTTCTTCCGACTCAGGCTCAACCTCATTTGCAAGCTGTTTTAGCTTTTCAACAAATAGAGAAACTTGAATAGAGTCTTCCTTCATAAGCTCATCAATCGTAATCACATCCACGCCTTGCAGTCTTACTGCTTCGTTACTTAGCATAACAACGACAGATTCTTGTGGTGTTACTTCTGAAATCGACTCAGGCATCTCAATACCTTTAGGGTTTGGCAAAGGCGTTATCTCATTGGTATTCACTAATAAGAAAAATACTAAAATGGTGAAGATATCCATTAGCGATACAACGTTAAAGGGTACTTTTTTATTACGCGCATGCTGACGTTCCATGCGTTTTATTCTTCTATTGTTCACTCTAGTATTCCTATCACTTTACTTGTGTTTTCCTAACTATTCGTTCAAGCGGGAGCATCGCCTAAAGAAATTTCTGGAAATAATTCAGCACGTGTAAATTCGCCTTGCTCATCTTCAATGTCTATTGCACGAACTGCATCCATGACTAATACTAAATTTTCATAACCAATATCGGGTTGCAACAATATTGAGGCAGCAACGTTATCAGGATGTTTAGATTTAAGGCTTTGCAGTGTTAAAGAAAGATGCTCGACGTCATACTCATCATCTTTTTTCTCAATCATATATGGTCGAAAATTGCCGTTTTTGTCTTGTACAATTAAACGATCTTCTTCAACTATCACTTCTAGTACCAAATGTTTTAAATCTGGCTCTGATTGATTGGAAGCTGCCGGTAGATGCAATTCAAGAATGGTGATCTTTGCGAACACCAACATGATAAGTAGAAAAGGAACCAGTATGACCATTAAATTCATAAATGGGGTAACACTAAGTTCCGCTTCCTCTTTTTGAAAGCGTCTTTTCCAGCGTTTCTTATTTCGCATGATAAATACCTTGTATATGCTTAACGCTATGCTGCAGCAGGCTTTTTATCTGTAACAAAGTTAAGTACTTTTACAGAAGCCATTTCTAAACTATCGACAATTTCTGTAGTCTTTGTTGACAACCATGCATGCATGAGCAATAACGGTATACCTACCATTAAGCCAAATGCAGTTGTATTCATCGCAACTGAAATGTTTGCTGATAAGATATCTGCCTTATCTGCTGGATTCGCTTCTGCAATTGATGTGAAAGCACCAATCAAACCAATAATGGTTCCAAGCAAACCAAGCAATGTTGCAATATTTGCAAATGTTGCAAGGTAATGCGTGCGTTTTTCTAGCTTTGGTAATACTTCCATCAAGCCTTCTTCCATTGCAATTTCTACATCATCACGACGACGTGATGACTTTGCTCGAAGAAAACCATAATGGATGATGCGACTGACCGCCGCTTTAGATTTTTCAGCAAATCCCATTGCTTGTGATAGATTGCCACTTTGTAATGCACCTTGTAACTTGTTCCAAGCAAGCTGATTACGTGTGCGTGAAGCAGAAAGATATAAATATCTTTCAACTGCAATCGCAATACCAATCGCAAGAATAATTGCAATTGGAATCATGAATGGCCCACCTGACTGAAAAAAAGAAACTACAGTTTCGTATAGGCTTGGATCATGCACTTCTGGAGTGGCAAGCATTTCTGCACCTTCCATTATTGCAGTCTCTGAACCATCTGTAGTGATGATTTCTGACCCGTTTTCTTCCATTTTTTTGCTCCTTAGCGTTTAACGCTTCAATAAAACCCAGTTTCACAACTGGAATAAAACTCTATTTCAATAATATTGTTCGTAATAACTTACTTTTCTCTTATGAACATCTTTGTCAACTGGACCAAGTACTTCATCAATTAAACTTTGCAATGGCGATCCATCAAGATCACCCGGTTCAGGTGCCTTCCAAGGCACAATTACCAAAGCTTTAGGCAATTCACGGTTACCGATAACCTCTATGCCCTCTAACTCATTTGTCGCGCCTGGTTCATTCACAACCTGTGGGCTTTCTGCCGTTTGATCACCTTCAGCAAAACCCGTTGTCGGAAGTGATTGCAGTAGTATTATTAACAAGGGTATATAAATTGTTGCCTGTTTCATTTTAGCTACCTTGCTTCTTTAACTGTGATACCCAGGCATTTACTTGCTTATCTTGTCCATCTGATAGATTCAAATATGCTTGATAATGATTCAAAGCACAGTCTATTTTCCTTAAATACACATCACACAAAATAGCTAGATTCAGATGGGCGTTTTCATAATCCGGATATGTGGATAGTGCCTGCTTATATAGTTTTTCTGCTTGCTCAAACTTGCCATCTATACGATTCAATATCGCCAATTCATTCAAAGCGAATGGGTTTTTCGGGTTGATTGATAAAGCTTTTTGAAAAGCCGATTTGGCCTTTTCAACATTGCCTAATTCCTTATATGCCACACCTATGTTTACCCATGGCCCTGAAATGCGTTCGTCCATCTTTGCCACTTTATGCATTTCTAAAATTGCAGTATCGTAATTTTTTGCACGCATATGCTTCAGCGCAGTGTTATATGCTGCTGCTGTTTTTTTGCTAATCCTAAATTTTGGTTGTTCCAAAATAACACCTGCTGTTTTGCCACTCGATCCTGATGTCGATTTTTCAGTCTTTATCGTTGCAGCCGGTTTTTTCATTTTTGGCACATATGCACAACTGCTTATCATCATTGCGATTAAGAATATTGTGAAAACAAACAAAGTATTTTTAATAGATATTTTGAACAAAGTCCTCACTCCTTTCAGCTTTCACATATTGCGCAGGCGATAGCTTAGCTAGCTCAGTCATACTTTTCTTTACCCACTCGTCATATACATCATCACCTATTCGCGCCATATTAAGCTCGTGTACTTCAATAGCTTGCTCTTCAAATGGATAAGCCTGCTCTTCTAAAAGAATTTCATATTGTTCAAATTCTTCAGCCGATAGACCGCTTGGACGATCCGATTCCAGCATAGCCATTGCAAAATCTTGGTAAATTTTTCCTGTCCAATAGGTAGCTGCAGTAGTTACTTTTGCAACCTTATAATTACTCGCATTCTCATATGCATCTAATGCAACCTGCATTTGCTTTTTCTTAAGTTTTAGGTTTTTTTCCAATGGATGTAATAAGAAAATTTGACTGTATGCATCATATTCAAGCTTGGCAAAATCTAAACTTGCATTAGCTGCCAAAAATTTTGTGCGGTCGCTACGTTCTGCTCCTGCACGAGCATCTGTATCAATCAATTTTCGTTGCCAATTAATTTTGTCATCAATGTATTTACGTTCCGTATACATTTCGACAAGTTTTTGCATTGCCTCCATCGCAGGTTCCACTGGTCTCGGGTTTTCTTTTATATATGTAAGAAAACTTTTTTCCGCACCATAAAAGTCACCGCCCTTGCCATATAATTCTGCCGCTTGTAAACGCGCTTCGCGTTTAAGTGTTGGGTCGTTAGAATCTGCACCGATCGACTCATATTCCTTCGCCGCTTTAAGTGGTTGCCCACCTTTATCATAAGAAACAGCAAGTTTTTGTGTAACATCTGCTTGCAATTCATGTTTCGGAAACCGATCACGAAAGTCTTCTAGAGTACTCGCTGCATAGCTCCAGTCTTCTAGTTCCAGTAATACAGCAGAAGCATCATATTGTGCAGTTGCGCGTATTTCTGCATCAGGCACGACTTTTCCTACTCTTAGATAGTGAGAAACAGCAGCTTTTAAATCACCCGTTTTCTTACTCGCTTCACCCTGCTTATAAACAGATGCAGCAAGACGATCTTTCAATGGATCGCGTAATTTTTCATTTGCATCAACCTTACCCAAAGCAGCGATATATGCATTTTCTGAAGCCGCATATTGACCCGTATCAAAAGCGGAGTTCGCTTTTACAGTCCATGCTGAAAGGAGTAATTTTTTGTCTGCACTACTATGATTATTGATAATGATGTCTGACGCTTTCGTAGCACGTGAAAAATCTTTGCGTGCATATAGTTCTTCAGCCGTTACTGTCATCACTTTCGCAACTTCTGGGTGTTCAGGATGATTCTTCGTAAATTTGAAGCTGCTATCAATTAATTTATTCTTAATTAGAGCATGCTGTGTAACTTGCTTTTCAACTTTTAACCATTCGTTATATGCAATAATCGCAGCATAACCTGCCTCTGCAGATTTTGAGTGTTTCTTATAACCATATGCAGTTTTCTCATACTCTCTGACGGCATTACTATATTGTTTTGTTTCGTATTGCACTTCCGCAAGATAGAAATTCATCTCAGACGCTTTCTCATCCTCAGGGAAAGAAACTAAATATGCGGTATACCAAGTTGCCGCTTCGTCGTAATACTCTTTTGGTTTCTTACGTTCTTTTTGTGCAATTGAATGATAGTGTTTTGCGAGGTCTGTGATTGTGCTTTTAAGTAACGCCACAATATCATCTGATTGTGCAATATCATTATGCGCCCAGTATTCAGACTTTAAATTATAATCAACAACAAATTCTTTTTTGGCGCGAAGCACTTCAGAAGGAAAATCACCTTGTCTGAATGCTTCAATAGATTTAATTTGAAAGTGCGGTGCTTTGGAGCTGAACTGATGCGTTTCAACAAACTCACGATATGTATTTGCTGCATCACTCCATCTACGTTTATCAAGATATTGCTCACCCAATCTCTCATAAACAAGAATTTCATAGGGCTGCCTACCTGCCTTTGCATAGAAACTAGAAGCCTCATCAGGGCCGCCCAAATATGCAAAACTTAAACTAATCGCACGCAAAGTGTCATCAATCAATTCTTGATCAGGTTGAGATAGTTGCTCAATTTCCTCTTTCTCTACACCATTCACTAATAAGTTATCTAGAACTGTATTAAATGAAGGAATACCAAAGTCATAATCAACTTGCTTGAAGTGTGACCATCCATGCTTATATAAGGAATGAATATAAAATCGACTTTCCGGCCCTTGATTGATAACTGATTGATATGCACTTTCAGCTTGCGCATATTGTTTTTCTACAAATAGAATTTCTGCTCGTCTAAATTGTGTTTCAGCAAAATAAGCGGAATCTGGGTATTTATAGACTAATTCGTTTAATGCAAGCAATGCTTTTTCATGCTCACCACTTAACTCATACGCACGCGAGATCTGATAAAGAACTCGATCACGATTTGGATAATTAGGATGTTTCTTCAATACATCTTCATATAGATTTATTGTCTCAGCATAGGTATTTTTATCAGGAATCTGAATATTTTCTGCTAAGTGATCTTCCGTTTCTTCCATGCGCAAATCACCCAGTCTGCGCAATACCTCGGGGTGTACATTTTTAGGATCTTCGTTAACAAGTTTCTTATATTGTTTAATTGCTTTACTGCGACTACTCTTTACTGGCACGTCTTCATTCACTTTGACGCGCTTTTTGCTAATGCTGCCAATCGTATCTTGGCGCCCACCGCCAAAACTTCCACATGCGACTAATAAAACTGCTACAGCAAGCATAAGAATAAATTTCTGCATGAGGCTTACCATGGCCACCAACCACGCTTTTTGGGTTTAGCTTCTTGCGGCTCTACTGACTTGGCACCAGAAGATGCGCTAGATGCTGCAGCATCATATGCACTTGCTAATTCATAACGCGCATGCTTTTCATAACCGGCAAGAATTTTTTCTCGCTTTTTTAATTCTTTAACTGCTACATGCTCAAGATAACGTGATTGCTCTTCAAACACACGATCTGCAATTGGAATCAATCGTTTAATTTCTTTATGCAACGCAAGAATGCGTGCTTCAAATTCATCAAATTTTTCAACACTTTCTGAAATAGCTTTTTTAATTGAATCACTCTTATCTGGTGTAATCGATAGATGTTTATTAATTTCAGAAATATCCTGTTTGTGGTTCCATTTACGTTCAATATAAGCACTATGAATTTGCCATCGCATAATGCCGCGCATCAATTCCAACTTTTCTCGCATTTGAGAAATTTTGTTATTTTCAGGTTCTTGTAGTTTTAATAATTCAATACGCTGTTCTAATTCTTCTATCTGCGCAAGCTTTCTTTTCTCTTCTGCTGTTGCGAGCTCTATAAAAGCATTGTCATTTTCTATTTCATTTATTGCAAAAGATAATGCATCTTGTTGTGACTGTAATTTAGTTAAATCCAGTCCGTTTAAGCGTTGCTGCACTAAAGGTAAATACTTTTGATAACGTGCTTTACGCGTGTCAAGCATAGTTAGATAAATTTCAATATTTTCATCCCAGTGACGAAGATTTTTCTTAAGAAACAAAAGATCACGAAAATTTTTCAAAGCTTCGTGGAATTCATGTTCGGCCAATAACTCGGTAAAGTATTTAACTTCTGGTAATTCAGGTAGATCTCGCAATGTCCAAAACCAGCCCATTTGTGGGCCACCTTTGGTGCGATCCAGTAAAGCATCAACTAATGCACCTTGTTGAATTTCGTTTGCAGAATACGAAAGTGCTTGCGCTTCCTTTAAATAGATATCCGCTGCTTTTTCATAGGCTTGAACTGCACGACCAAATAAACCCATTTCGTTATAAGCATGTGCTAACGCTAAAATGCCTTCTTGAACTTCTGAGTGATATGGGCTGCGGTTACGGAGTTCCATGAGCGGCACTAGTGCCGATTCATGTCGATTAGCATTAGAATTTGCCCAACCAATACCAAGTAAAGCTAAGTTAGAGTACAACCCATCAAGTCGAACTTTTTCAAGATATTTAATTGACTCTGCTGGACGATCGTTTTGAATAAGTGTTAAACCAGAAGCAAGATTTGCACGATCACGTAATGTGCGCATCGTTTCCGTCTTGGCTTTTAGCTTTCCAACTTTTTTCAGATAGTCGATACCAGTATTTATATTTCCACGCTTAGTATGAGCAATTCCTAGGTTATAATTCGCATAATGTCGATAACTCTTTGGTGCTTTCCATTTATCCAAACTTGCAATTGCAGCGTCATATTTTCCTTGTGACATATGCACTTGCCCGGTCAATAGTTTTAGTTCGCCAAATATACTTTCTTGTACCGGCCCACTCACATTGTTTAAGAACCCTGCAGATTCATCCAAATAACCACGTTGGTAATAAATTTTTGCTAGATAGTAATAAGCACGATTCTTTATCGTTTCGCGCACGTTTCCTTGTAGCAATTTGTCAAATATTCTTGTAGCCTCTTTGTGCAAACCATAGGATAGATCAATTCCACCAAGCAGCAACTCGTCTTCAGGGACATGGTTGGAAGTTCGATTGAGCTGACGTGCAGCGAGAAGATGCACAATGGATGTAAAATAATCTTCTTGGTAAAAATGGAACAGCACTTCGCCATAGTGAAGGTCTTTAATGATATTAGGTTGCTCTATCTTTGCGCTAGTAGCACCAGAAAATAGTAAAAGGATAGAAATGCAAAAAGCCAAGAGTGTCTTGGCTTTACTTATATGCATTCTAGTAGTTAGACTTTCCACCATCATATAGATCTTATTCCCATTCTTTAACAATAAAGTCAGGCTGATGTTTAGGTGTTCGGTCTGTAATTTTCAGCTCTAAGTACTTTGCCCCCAAACCTTTGTCAATAATTCGATTCGCACCGCGTTTAAAATCTCTTCCTTTTGGTCCTCTGCCTACAAAATATGCAATTAGTTCATGCTCACCAGAAGGCAAATTTCCAATATATATTTGGTGTACACCTCCACGTAATAAGGCCTCAACTTCTCTCTCGGTGTATAAGTAATTTGCTACTATTTTTTCATTTAAAGTATCCTGTACGGAATCTAAGTCAAAAAAATCACCCACGTCTACTGAAACATACACAGCTACTTGTGTGCTTGACGGATACAGCAGCTCTTCTTCAAGAATGTATAGATCACGATTTAATTCAAGCACCTCTTCTTTTAGAACTTGAATATCTTCATCAAGGCCTTGAAAGTCTTGATCTTCACTTGCATTCAAGTCACCAATATCAGCACCTACACTGCAAACGTACGTCAGCAAAATACAAGTCAAAAATAATAAAAACTTTTTATACATACTTTGTCTCCACATACTCAACTTTTTTATCCCTGTTAAAACCATGCAGAGAAGTAAAATTGAATTGTTGTCGCATCAAATGAATATCCACTGTTTCCTAAATTCGCAACCTCTGCGACAGATTCGATACCAGAGTAATCGTCATAGTCATAATCTAAATATTCCACCGCTAGATTTAATGAACCTGTGCGTAAAAATTTATAATCTTTAAAAACGTCATAGCGAAGACGCCCACCCACTGCAAAACTATCGAAACTACTGAGCTCTTTATCTCTCGCCATATACCTCAATCGCGTGGTGAAGTTGTCGCTATAAAAATCGGCCTTGTCCTGGGTGTAATATCGGCCAAAAACGTCAACAACCCATTGATTTCCAATGTATTGTGAATAATTCAGGTCTACGGTATGGGAGCGAACATCCCAAGTGTCCCTATAAAACCGATAACCGAGAGATGAAGAGGCACGATGTTGCCAATATTTAATTCCCTTCAAAGAATAGGCTTGTCCAGTGCGTGTATCTGGATACTCCTCAGAACCACTGCCCAAAGAGACACCGTTGAGAAAAACAAAGCGATAAGGGTTATTTAAAAAACCTTCTTCTACAGTAGCTTCGTAATCAAACTGCATAGTAATTGTTTTAGTGAGGACTTGTGAGATTCCTGCACGGAAAGAGTAGCGATCCAAATCTTCTTCAAACGTATCTAAATCATTTCTATAAACATCGTCATATCCTATGGATAGACCAATATTCATTTTTGTCATCGCACCGAACATTTCATGCGAGACATCAAAACTTGCTGTATTAGATTCATAGTCATCTTCATCACTATAAGTGTAAGAAAGATCCATCAAAGTATTGTCGCGCAGGTAAGTTCCACCAATTGTAAATTCATCACGGTCTTCGTCATATTCACTTGCACCTGTTAGCACATCGGGTGATGCGCCGCTTATACTATCGTGATGATAACCACCATAAACTGAATACTTACCTGCAAAGTTTTTACGTGCTAGCATGGTGACACCATCCACTTCTACACCGCCGCCATCGTAGTAGTGATAACCAATATCCGCGCGTTCTTCTGGCAATACTTCTGCAAACACGAATGAATTGCCTAGCATGCAAAACATGATTAGTAATAAAAGTAATTTGAAAGTTAAACTATGCATCGTATTTACTTTAGTTACAGCCACAGCCTCCACCGTGTGCGTATCCGGCGCCTCTTGAACCTTCACGTGTATTAAATACATGCTGTCGATATTTATTTGAAAGTGGATCTTTATTAAAGCTCATGATTGGGTCTGCCAAATATTCTCGCTCGTACGGGGCTACCCATGGCTCAATATCAGAAATGCTAAAAGATGAACATGCGCTAGCTAAAATAATCACTTTTAAACCTAAAATTAATTTTGAAATTGTCTTTACTATATTCAACATCAAGTTATTCCTTTCTTAATGCTTGTATTTGTCGGTGATATTTCTCGATGTAGCCTTTTTTGAAACCTAGGTTCACATGCCTAATCTTTCCAGCACGATCTATGATGATCGTGGTTGGCATTGCTTTAATGTCAAAGCTTCTGCTTACATCTTTTTCTATATCGAATAACACGGGGAAATTCATTTTCAATTTCTTTGCTAGATGAATTGCTTTTGATTGGTCTTCATCAAGATTAATACCAAGTAATTCAAAGTCATATGGGTCTAATGATTTATGCAGTTCATTTAAATGTGGAATTTCTTCCGCACATGGTCCACACCATGTGGCCCAAAAATTTAGCATCACGATGCGGCCCTTTAATTCACTTAAGCGTACATTATTTCCTGATGCACTTTTTAAAGTGAAATCAGGCGCACTATCGGCTTTAATTTTTGCAAATGACACTGCACCAACAAAAGAAATTAAAAGTAGTGCTACAAGCCCAATAATCTGTATTTGTCGTTTATCCATGATTTTTTTCATATCGGCTTTCCTTTGCTTGAACATTGATTAAAAGAAAACACCTAAATTAGCTGAAATTTCAAAGTTATTCGTAAATTCGTTATCACCTAATAAATCAGTTTCATAAACGATATCTCTGACATCTAAACGTAGAGACAACCAATCTGTAGGTAATACTTTCATGCCAAAACCCAGGTTATATGCAAACTCATCTTCATCATTAAACTCAACGTTGCCTACTCCAAACATCAGGTAAAAAGTACTGGTCATTGCAAAATTACGACCTAAAAAGATCTCGCCAGGAAAGATGTTGTAACCAATTGAAACGTTGTAATAGTTCACATCTTCATTTTGTAAAATATTGAAAGTGGTTAAGTTTTCTAAAGTTTCATCAGATGTCTCTGACATCCCTATTGCACCCTCAATAAAGAAGTCTTCCGTTACATGATAAGCAGCACGCAATCCATAAGCAGGCTCTGTACCAAAATCCTCGATGTCTAACACGCCGTAATAAGCCGTGATTTCAAAGTTTTCAGTGTCGATTCGTGGGACATTGATATCCCTACGATAAATATCTGGTTCGATCACTTGTTCTTGTGAAGCTTCTGGTTCGGGCGCGTCATCGTCTGCATTTACGTGCAAACTCACGCTCAAGAACATTAGTAGTAGTAGCAGTTTAAATTTCATAAGATATCCTATGATTTAGCATCAAAAAAAGAATGAAACTCCCGCGCTGAATTCATCAAACTCATCGTTGCGATCATCTTCTGATAACACGATGTAGCGTCGATAATCTCCACGCAAAAAGAATCTTTTTGTTAAGTAATAACGTAGACCTACCCCAAAGTTCGCCAAGTCATCTTCCGTTTCAACATCTTGAATGAGCGCACCTTTGGGTTCGTTTTCAAATCTTCCATAACCTATAGTGAAATGTGGTGTTAGTCGCCAATCTGGAAAAGGCGTGGAAACAAGATTGATTGCGTAAATATCAGAGCTAGATAACTTTCCAGCAACTTTTGAGACTTGAAGCTCTAATGCAATATTTTCTGTAAATTTGTAAGCAAGACGCGCGGAAACAATTGGGTCGCTATCAAACTCTCCTGCAGAAATACCAAATTCAATACGACGATGTAAGAAGTCGTCATACAGAACATCCCGAAAAGATTTTGGAATGCCAGCTACAGTGAGTGTTTGTTCCATTTGAGCACGGCTTACCCAACCCTCTTTACCGCGATCGTTTTTTACTTTAAACCAATCTGTTTTACGCTTGATTATCTCGATCCATTCATGTCGCTGAATTACATAAAAAATTGGATACCCTCTTCCTGGACCAGTATGTAGTTCAATGTAAGGGTCTACAATTTTTACGCGCTGATATTCTTTCTTTCCAAACCAATCTGCGAATGCAAGTGAGAATGGCGTAACAAGAAAAGCAAAAAATAAAATCACGAAAAATAAGTGAGTTATATTCAGACGTAAGCCAAACTTCCCTTTCATTTTTGTTTTTATAAACATATGAAATTACGGTCCGCAGCTTGCGATATTTGCTGGGATAGCTGTAAGACAGCCGCTAGGTAATGGTGGACATACCCCACCATTGAAACTAATTACGCTCCATTCTTGAATCGCGGTATAACAAATATCGCCCACTCTAAGTTGTTGCCCGCCACCATGCGCATTCCCAGTAGCTTTACTAAGTAGCAAATTATTATTTAGTGTTCTTGACTCAACCTGATTGAAGTTATTCATCATTTCAGTGGATCCCATTACTGCGCCTGGGAACAAGAAAAATGCGTCTTGCCCTATCGGAGGATTATGACAACCCGCTTGCGAGCATGAGTTACCGGTATTGGTGAGATTATGAAAGATAGGGTCGATGCACATTTCATAAAGATCGAAACATAGGCTTTGGCCACTATTAGGTAGTGGTTCATTGGATGTGCTATCACATCCTTGAAAGATGAATACAGGTGCTACTGCGACTAGTAGCACCAGTCGCAATAAATGCACGACAAACCTCTGTTTTAATTACTAATTTAGACAGGTTGGATTACTAGCTGCACCAATCGTAATCCAGGTCAAAATAGTGTCATAGGAGGATCCTGGACCGGTGTCTGAAAATACCGGCTGAGTGGCACTGTTAGGATCGTTAATATCCACCAAGATTTGTGCATGCGGTAAATTCGGTGCAACGTTGTCCGAAATAGGACGTAGTAACAATCCATTGTTTTGTGGATCACAAAGATTATTAATCATTGCGCGTGTGACATTAAAGTCACCAGTTTGATTGCCTGTTAACACGAATCGATTGAACTCATGGTCTTCATCGTTCTCATCTGCAAATTCTTCAGGATCGATAGTTGAATTGCCACCAAACCCTTCTGCGGCATGACAAGACATACACTCAGTTTGCAAGATTGGATGAATTTGATCATTAAACACAGAACGACTTACCGTTCTGCTAGAAACAATTGCATCACGTACTACATACTGGCCATTAACTAATTCATAAGGCTCATTAGTATATTGTGCACCCACATCGATCCATGTTGAGATTAGCCATTTTTCATCAGCAGTTAACATGCCTGAATGGTCTGGAAGACCTAAAGCATAGCGATTGCCCGCACGTAGTTTAGTATTAAAAATAGTTTCAACTAAATGGCTGGTTCGTGAACTGTTTGCTGAGCTTCCAACCCTCACTAATGCGGGATCTCTTGGGAACACTACACGACCACTTTCAGTAACAATCGGAGGAAGTGGTATGCCGTTTTCGTCAACTTTGAATGGCCCCCGCATAATTTGATCATAAGAAATGATGTGACCGGCAAATCCAGATAAACCGCCTTCAAGTGTAAGCCCACCAGAAATCGGATCTGCTAGCAACGCATTATTATGACAAGATGTACATGTATCAGCACCACGATCTTTTTCCCATATAGGTTGAATATGTTCAACATAATCTATTCGGCCATTTGTTGGAACGGGCGTTTCAATATTGGCTAAAGACAAACTAAAGTTATCTTCAAGATTCACTGACCAATATTCTGTAAAATCTGCACTTAGGCTTAAGCTTGGAGCGATTTCATTATTTTGTCGCGTTCGAGTTTCTGCCATCGTTTCTGCACCAAGTGCGCCTGCGTGACTACCTGCAATAGGTGAAATGTTAATTGATTCCAATGCACGACGCGGTGAATGGCATCCATTACATGTTCGCGTTTCACCAGGACGCACTTGTAACCAGTTAGTGTGCGTCTGGAATGCACGTCCATCTTTATCTAATACTGTAATTGTTAGCGCAGAATCTGCAGGTACTTTTGCCAACAAAGAACCATCTGGTTCAACTGGCACATATCCTAATACTTCTTGCATTTCAAAAGTTGTTCGGCCAATTGCGCTTCTTGAAATACCAGGAGGTGTAGGAAGCGCACGCGTTACACGTGCAAAATAACCAGGACGATTTAAATAACTTGCATTATTTGGATCTTTCATCGCAAGTAAGTTTGGTGTGCCACCAATTTTAGGAATATTTTCTCCTATGCCAGGCACAAGCACACGATCACCCATAATATCTAGGAAGTCTGTGTGATAAACAGATTTAACTGCCAACACACCCATGCCTTGTCCATTACCTAGGCCGTTTGGTTCGTCAGTTAATACTGGATTGACCGGTTTGTTTGGTCTAATTGATGGAACATCACTTAAGGCGCGAGGATAAATTGCAACAGGATCAACCAATGCTTTTCCTGGTGAATCGACTTGAACAACGCGCGCGACTTGCGAAGTAAAATCCAGCATCCATATTTGATATTTTGTTGGACCAAAAACTTGCTTTTCAGAACCATTAAATGGATGTTTTTCTACAGGAATGCCACCGAAATTTGGGTTTGGTGCAATAGCATAAGAGACCAGCGCACGATTGGTTCCATCCCAAAGCGGCATTGGTGTTGAATAGCGACCGCCCGGTGAAAAACTACCATCATCTGTTACAGGTTGATTGTTAAATTGCATATAACCTTGGCCATTACACCCGGGTGCAATACCAGGAGCTGGCTCGCAATGTTCAGAATAATTTGCGGTATTGATCGATACAATTGTGCCACCCTCATCCGTACCTGATAATGGCATCAATGTAGACATGATTCTTCCATTTCGTTGCTCCATAGGATGCAAGAAAGAATTGCCTGGGCTAAACGCGCCATACATTACAAATAAATCAGTTCCATCAGGATTAATCGTAAATATAGGGAAATGATTTCGATTCGCCAGGTGATCCCAACGACTAAACATGATACGACCATCTTTTAATACAGTTGGGTTACGATCATGACTTTGGTTAAATGAAATCTGGGTAATATCTTGAGTGATAGGATCAAATACATGTAATTGCAGTGCTGGCTCTCTTTCATATTCGTCCAGCGTTTTATGTAGTGCAATATTTTGATCTAACATCATTTCTTGCATGCGCTTTTGGCGGTTTGAAGAGAATACGATCCTCCCATCTGGCAAATATGCAGGATCAACATCATCGCCAAGTTCTGCAAGCACATTATCTGCCATCAAACGGGAATATTGCTGTGTAGCGACATCCATTTCCCAAAGATTGAAGGTTTCATCATTTGGCCCACGCATAGCAAATACAACTTTAGTTGCATCATAATTTACAGCTGGATCTGATACATCTCCTTGGCCTTGCGTATAACCTGAAGTAATGTTTATGGGAGTAATTACTGGAATGGATGCATCCTTGTACATCAGATCGCCACCCGCAGAAAAAGTAACACCATCTGTTGGATTACCAATCGCTTCGAGATTTCGTTGTGCATATACAATTGGATAATCACCATTGACAGTGGTGAACCCATCAGATGAATCTGATGAACCTGTCTTACAGCTTGGCAAAACAAAGATTGCGGAACACACGGCAATAAACATCACCATTATGTGTGTAAAGTTCCTTTTCATAACCAACTCCAAAAAAAAAGATCCAACTTTTTTGAAAAACTCACGTAAATTCAGTCCTTGCTGCGATCCTCAGCGTTCGCTGGATTCGAGTAGAGGTTGCCTAGACTCAAGTGAGCAAGACCAACGTTGGGGTGCGAGGGGCCGAGCGCCTGCTCGAAACCGCTCAGGGCTTCGAGGAGTAGAGGCATCGCTTCCACGAACCTCTTGGTGTCGAGCAGCAGGTTGCCGAAGTTGATCGACACGACCGCACGATGAGGATGGCCCTGCTCCAGCGCTCGCTGCGAAAGCTCGTAGCCTTCTCGAAGAAGCCGTTCACCTTCTTCTGCGCGCCCCACCTTGGTGAGGAGGTTGCCAAGGCTCGACAGCGGTAGCACCAGGTCTGCGCTTTCTTTGCCGGCGACCGCGCGCTGCGCTCGCAGAGCGCGCTCAAACATCTCCACGCCTTCACTGAGCTGACCGCCCTGTACCAGTCCGACCGCC
>JBCCEI010000039.1:0-15181 GCA_039030355.1 Pseudomonadota bacterium
ATATGATAATGATTATGATTCGCATTTACAATACTGTATCAAATATTATACAATTAAGTTCATGAAAAATATACAATCTTTTGTTATTAAAAGAATTAATCAAGTGTCAATTGAGCAACACTAAGGGCTTTGCATTGTTCACCTCTAACCTCTGACTTGGACCTAGTTGAAGAATGAATGCAGTTGAATGCGCTGCCACGACAGCTCAATTCTGATTAATTTAGTTAAATTGGACCTCTTTAGAGCCAATGAACTTTAAATTTACAGTTAATTAATGAGTTAAATTTAACCAATTTGGTATATCTATCCAGCTACACATTAGTAAATTTGAAAAAATTAATCACAATGTATGTACGTTTTTTAAGTACAACGATAATTAGCCTCATTCTCATGTGCTTCATGAGCGTGCTACTGGCAGAAGAGGTGCAGGAAGAGGATGAAAAAGAAGATACATTGACAATGGAAAAAATCAATGTAGAAGCAACATTAGATCCACCAGTTATCATCAACCCCACGCAAACAAGAACTTCTTTTAATTTAGAAGAAATAGAATCACGTCAAGCAGACAACATTTACGAAATTATTGATGATATTCCTGGGGTATCGCTTAGCGGTGGTCCGCGTAGTAATGGGATTGATATCAACATTCGTGGATTCGGTAATAACGAAGATGTAATTATCAAGCTCGATGGCGCAATAAAGAATTTTGAAAAATATCGTTATGGTGGAGTTGCTATAGAACCTGAACTATTGAAAAGAATTGAAGTTTCACGAGGCGCGGCAAGTCTAACTTCAGGCAGTGGTGCGCTAGGTGGCATTGTAGAAATGGAAACAAAAGATGCATCGGATTTTTTAAAACCAGGACAATCTTTTGGTTTTGCTACAAAAACGGGTTATCGATTCAACAATGATGAGCAGCTGGGCTCGATGACAGTATTTGCAGCACCTACACCAAAGCTAGATTTACTGTTCAATGTAACCGATCGTGATTCAGGTGACTTCGAACTTACGGGCAGTGACCGACAAGATGACGACGACGCACTTGAACGCTCTGTGGTGATCCCCACAAGTTACCTTGCGAAAGCAGAATATTATCCAAGTGATGATTTGACCTTAGGTATTTCATTTTCAAGAATTGAAACCAGTGGTGTCGAATTACTAGATACGCAATCTAGTTTTAGTTCTTTTATATTTGGATTAGTTGATCGTGATACGGATGATAAAACCTATACCAGTAAATTACTTTATAACCCAGAAAATGATCTTATCGATTTCAAATTAACTTTTGGGTACTCTGATATTGAACTTACTGAGCTGGGCTTGACTGGCCTATCTCCACCACCTGATTCAATCACAGATTTTGAATATGGTATTTATGCGCTTGAAGCAAAAAATGTGAGTATTTTTGATTTTAAAAATACCTCTCATACTATAACTTTTGGTATTGATGGTGAATACAGTGACCGAGAAACATCAAGATTTATATCAAGTGGATCTTCTACTGCCATTAATCAGCCGAGTGGTATCTATCAACAATATGGAGTATTTCTAGCAAATGAAATTCAATGGGGAAATCTCACTTTGACGCCCGCGTTGCGTTGGGATTACAACCATTCTCGAGTTACAGAAAAAACTTTCATTGATGTACTAAATTCTGCAAATCAAGATCGTTCGGAGTCATTTGATATCGTTTTACCCAGTATTAGTGCTGCGTATAAATTTGGTTCAAGTCCATTTTCTATATTTTATAATTATTGGGAACAATACCGCCCACCTAAAATTGATGAATATTTTACTAATATTCGTTGCTTAACTAACCCTGGTACATTACCGGAGCCTCAAAATACCACTACTATTTGTGGTGATTTATATGTAGAAGAAGAGTCTGATAATTACGATGTGGGGTTGCTTATTCAAAAAGATAGTTTGTGGGGCAATGATAAACTGCTGGCTAAGTTTACCTATTTTGATACTACAGTAGACAATCATTTAGAGTTTTTAAATAACAATCCAAATGATCCTTTAGATCAATTCGGCAAAGAAGAAAGAGACGGCATTGAATTAGAAATTAACTATGCGCGTCCTTATTTCTCGCTCAATTTAGCTTATGCAGAAATTGATGGTGATTCAGAGGGCTTTTTCCAGGGTGACGACGAATTTTTTCCATTTATCGCAGGTTCCGGTCCTGCAGGAGGGCCCGCGACTTTACAAGTTCGCCCAATTTACTCGATTCCTGGTGATACTCTTACGCTATCCACAAAATTTTCTATCCCACGGTTTAATTTAGAATTGGGTTGGCGTGGACAACATGTGGATGAACGACTAGGGTTTAACGAAAATACAGATGTGCAAGAGCGATTTGATAGTTATGTATTACATGATATCTGGGCAAATTGGCGACCTTTTAAAAATTACAAGCGTTTTCAAAATTCGGTTTTACGATTTGGAATAGATAACCTTACCAATAAACGCCATCGTGTGAATTCTGGAAATGGGCAAGGAAACTTTGGTCTCACGCGCAATTATAAGCTTACCTATACGCATGATTTTTAATTTCGAACTTAATTAATCATCTCAAAACCAATTGGCACGGTAAATTCTATCGCACTTTGTTTTAAGTCACTTGGAAAAGCGGGCAGTGGTGCAGCACGTTTGATTAATTTTTCTACCTCGCGGTCGAGTAACTTATGGCCAGAACTTGCAACAATTTTATGGGCAAGTAATTTTCCGGATTTATCAATCTTAAACCAAAGTTTAACAACGCCTTCCTGTCTGCGTTTTTGTGCATTTTTAGGATATCTCTTTTTCTTTTCAAGAAGGTTTCTAAGCAGTGCTTTATAATCTGACTTTGCTTTTACACTTGCACCTCCAGTACTCGTAGTTTTATCGACTCCACTTGGTGCTTTCGTTCCTACCTCACGCTCATCCAGTTTTGCAGTTTGTTGATTCGAGGTATTATTTAATGGTGCAACACTGGGTTTTGATACCATTACTTCTTCGGGAACCGTTTCTTTTATAACTTCTTTTGGCTTTGGTTTTTGTATTTCCTCTTTAACCGCTATTTGCTGCTTTTTAGGCTTGGGTTTAGGCTTTGGTTTTTTTTTAACGATCGGTTTTGGAGGTGGCTCCACTTTTTTTTGTTTTATCTCAGGTGGCGGTGGTTCAGCTTTTGGTAGCGTAGTTTCGCCTTGATTAATCTGTTTGATTTGTACGATCGAAGCATATATACCGCCGACCCCCAAATCTTCAGCACCTTGCTGAGGTAGTTTGATGGTTAAAAATAAGCATGCATGGATTGTTAATGCAATAGCAAATGCAAATAACCAATGGTGTGTGCGAAGCTGCATCTTTACTTCTGAATAGTGAGCAGTTCAACTTGTTTAACATTCAGTTCTTGCAGTAGTTCAATAATTGTAATTACATTTAATGAGTCACTTGCAGCATCGGCTTTAATTTTAAATTTAGGTGGTTCCTTATCACTGTTTTTTACTAAATTATTAATTTTTTGGCGAAGCTCAGTTTTTGTTAATTCTTTACCATCGTATGCAAGCATTCCTTGTTGATTTATCAAGATAAGACCTTCTCTAGCTTGTGTTTTATTTTCAAGCTCGGCTATAGGCGGAGAAACTTTAAATGCATCGGGTGTAGTGAACGCACCTGCTAGCATGAAAAAAATAAGCAGTAAAAAAACCACATTTACTAATGGTAAAATACTTTCGTATTCTTCAGTTTGATTTTCGTTAGAGAGATCAATCATTTTTGCTCCTTAGCAACACTAATATTTTTTCCTACTAATTTACTCAGTTGACCCATCACATACACTAATTCTTGTAATGGCACATTTTCCCGTGGTTGAACTAAAACAAAGTGTTCAGGATTACTTTTCAACTTATTGCGAACGATCGATTCTATTTGTGGCATATTTTTTATGGAGCCATCTATTTGATAGTTACTTTCACTAACGATTTCTACCAATGTTCCCTTTTTGTCAATATCACTAACATTTGTAGCTTCCCCAAATCCTAAATGGATTGAGTGCCATTTTGTAAAACTGGTGGCAAGCATGAAAAAGACTAGTAAAATAAATACCACATCAATTAGCGGTGTTAAGCTAATTAAGTTTTTCTTAGGGTTTGTGGTTTCGAAGTTGATCATGAAAAATTAGGTGGCCATTTGTGCTCGCTTAGCTGGGGTGTTTTCTTGTCTCGAGTTGTTATTTATAAATGAGTGAGCATCTACAGCAAAAACACGCGTTACATAATCCTCCATAATATGACGATAGTTCGCGACTTTTTTATCTAACCAGTTGAATGCAATGACTGCAGGAATAGCCACAATCAGTCCCACAGCAGTTGTAAGTAACGCCTCCCAAATGCCACCTGAGAGTGCTGCAGGATCCACTTGAGCGCCTGCTTTTTGAAGTTGTTGAAACGCCTTGATCATTCCGAGAACCGTGCCTAATAAACCTAGCAATGGACTCAGTGTTGCAATAATTTCTAAAGTTTTTAGATAGGTTCTCATTCTGTTCAGTTCTTGTTTAGCTATTCGGGTAACCTCATCTTGTACGTGTTCAATATTAAGATTTGAATTACTCATGCCAGCAATTGCTGCAGCGAGAACTTTTTTGATCGGATGCTTGGAGGGTTGCAAAGTATTCAGCGCGACCGATGTCTGATTAGATTGCCAATAGGATATAGCCATTTCACAGTGCTTTTTAAACCCAAATCCAATTTGGCTGAATTGCCAGACTTTCAAGAGGGTAACTGTGAGTGCGATAACTGACAGCGCAATTAGAATAATAACTACCGGCCCACCTGCTTCAATCAACATTTCTAATTGGTTGGCATCAAAACCAAATTCAGTGCTTGGGTTTGCTTCTTCAGTACTTAAACTTTCTTCCACTTTCATCTCCAAAAATTTGATTAACGAACTATTTTGAGCAGCATTAATAACTTACTGTATATTCGTCAAATTAAATAGGTAAAACCCTCTAAATCATTGAAAAATATACCATATTGCCTGTTGTAAATGCAAACGATTCGCATTAGTATTAAGGTAGGTGAATTATAAACTACCGATTTTACTTTGGGCATGTTTAAAATGCATGGTTCAATTCTAAGATCTGATCGACCAGTCTAGATTGGGTCTGAATAATTTTCCCTAAACATACAATATTTTAGATTGAACAGTTTTCCTACTATACATTTTAGCAACAATTATATATTTCACAGGAGTCCTATATGAGTGCAGTACCCATCGACATAGATGAAATTGGTCCTGAAGCGGAGGCATTTTTGTATAGTTTTAAAACACTACATTTAGCTACATCTACAGCTGATGGCGAGGCAGTTGCTACTTATGCACCCTATGCGATGGATGAAGATGGTAGTTTTATTATTTATGTTAGTGAGCTATCTGCACACACCGCAAATTTACAAAGAGGCGCTCCTATTTGCGCATTATTTATTGAAGCCGAACAAGATGCTGAGCATTTATTTGCGCGTAAACGTTTAACTTATCACTGCAATGTCGAAGAAGTTAGTCGTGATCAACCTAAATTTGATCATGTGATGTCAATCATGCAAGAGCGATTTGGCGACTTTATTGATTACATGAAAAAAATGAAAGATTTTCATGCATTCAAATTGCACCCCACACGTGCAAACTATGTTCGTGGGTTCGCACAAGCCTATGAATTTCCTGATGCGAAATTTACAAACGTCAGACACATTAATGACAAGGGGCATAAAGGTGGTTAAATATTTTAGTATCTCACTTATCGCTTTTTTCGCAGCTTTACTTACTACGCCATCCTATGCTGCAGATCGCATCGTATCAATAGGTGGTTCCATCACTGAAATCCTGTTTGAGCTTGGCCTGCAAGATAAAATTGTTGCGGTTGATACTACTAGTTTGTATCCACCTGAAACACAAGAAATGCCCAATGTTGGTTACGTAAGAGCACTTTCAGCTGAACCCATTATTGCGCTTAATCCTAAGTTAATTTTATATCAAGATGACGCCGGGCCACCCGAAACCATTGAGCATTTGAAATCCACAGGAATTCAAATGGTCATGATTTCTGATGAGCCAAGTGAAGAGGGTGTGTTTCAAAAAATTGATGAAGTTTCACAAGCAGTAGGTATGCAAGAAATGGGTGAGCAACTTATTGGAAATTTAAAATCTAAGCTGGATGAATTACATGATTTTTTATCATATGTTGATCAGCCTGCAAGTGTGCTTTTTATCTTGGCCTTTGATCAAGGTACTGCAATGGTTGCAGGAAAAGAAACAGGTGCCGATGGAATTATCTCGTTGGCTAAAGGTGAGAATGCTGTTTCTAAATATAATTCTTATAAACCCTTAAGTGCAGAATCCATTCTTGAATTAGATCCTGATTTTATTTTAACTACAAAACGCGCAATATCTGCATTCAACTCAAAAGACGATGTATTAAGTTCGCCTACCTTAAGTCTCACACGTGCGGCACAAAATAAAAATCTTATTGTTATGGACGGTTTATTATTGCTTGGTTTTGGACCAAGACTCGCAGAAGCTGCAAATGAATTGGCTCAAGCGCTTTATAAAGAAAAACGATAATCAAAAAAATTTTGTATAAGTGAATACACTTTCTGAGTCTATTGCTAATAGACATCGACAGCGGTTGTGGACTTTAATCATCCTCGCAATAGGTTTGCTGATATCACTTATTATGGGGCTCGCTATCGGGCCACTTCAAATTCCTGCTACAACTGTAATTAGTATTCTTGCCGACCTTATCAACCCATTTGTTGAGCGGCAACATGACCATGTGCAAGAGACAGTGGTGCAGTCGCTGAGAGGACCACGAGTGTTATTGGGAATGATTGTAGGAGCGGCATTAGCAGTTGCAGGAGCATGTTTTCAGGCTCTGTTTAGAAATCCTTTAGCAGATCCTGGAGTGATTGGTGTTTCCGCTGGTGCTGCAACCGCTGCAGTGACTTATATTGTCGTTGGGCAACAATTCATTATCACCTTGTTTGGTTATGCACCTGTTTATGGTCTTCCCATATCTGCCATGTTGGGTGCGCTCCTATCAGTTTATCTTCTTTATCTTTTTGCCAATCGTGCATCAGGAATTGATGTGGCTACATTGCTGCTTGCAGGCATTGCTGTAAATGCTTTTTGTGCGGCTATAACGGGAGTATTGGTATTTATCAGCGATGATCAACAATTACGTGAGCTCACATTTTGGACTTTAGGTTCTCTCGCGCGTGCACAATGGGAGGCAGTTTTGCCTGCATTCCTATGGATAATGATCACTCTATTGATATTAATCACACGTGGTAAAGCGCTAAATGCACTTGCATTAGGAGAAGCTGATGCATTTCATCTCGGTTTTAATGTGCAAAGATTAAAACAAATTCTAATATTATTTGGCGCAGCTTCCGTTGGGGCCGCAGTCGCATTAACAGGAGTGATTGGTTTTATTGGTTTGGTGATACCTCATATCGTCAGATTATTGATTGGCGCTGATAATCGGTACGTGTTACCTGGCTCTGCAATAGCTGGCGCTGGTTTAATTTTACTTGCAGACTTATTAGCAAGAATAATTGTTCAACCAACAGAAATGCCCATCGGTATTATAACCAGCATTTTGGGTGCACCATTTTTCCTTTATTTACTGCGAAAGCGAAATCTAATTGGGCTGCCTTCATGATAGAGACCAACAATGTAAGCTACCAAGTGGGTGCAGCCAAATTATTAACTGATGTTTCAGTAGAAATTTCAGTCGGCGAAGTTTGTGCAATTTTGGGTCCCAATGGAGCAGGAAAATCAACATTAATTCGCGCGCTTAGTGGTGAGATGAATCCTAGTCAAGGATCGGTTTCAATTAATAAGCAAGAAATGAAATATTGGAATCAAAAAGAACTGGCCATGCACAGAGCAGTTGTAACTCAATTTAACCAAGTGGGTTTCCCATTTACAGTAGCTGAAATTGTAAGTATGGGACTACTTCCATACAAACTTTCAAATACAAAAAGCAATAGCACAAGGATTATTGAAGACGTAATGCAACGACTTGATGTATTACATCTTGCGGAACGGTTGTATGGAACACTATCGGGTGGTGAGCAACAACGAGTCGCTGTAGCGCGTGCCCTTGTACAAGTTGCAGGAGCAGATGCTGAAAAAGCGCGATATTTGCTACTGGATGAGCCAACTGCAAGCTTAGATCTAAAGCATCAGCATGATTTGCTAAAAATGCTTAAAAGTTTATCTAAAGAAAATTATGCAATTGTAATTATTGTGCATGATATTAATTTAGCTCTTCAATATGCGGACTCTGGAATATTATTGGAACAAGGCTGTGTTAAAAAAAGTGGTCCAATTAGCGAGGTTTTAACCTGTGAAAATATTAACAATGTATTTGGAGTTAACGGTGAGTTAATTGAGCTCTCAAGTGGTGGTTATAGTTTTCATGTATATCATTAATATGTGAGTATAAAGATGTCAAAAATAAATAAAGAAAATTTAGCTATAGCGCGGTTAATGCTGTTACAACATACTGATATTCAAATTATAGATGACGCGGGTGATTCTACACTGAGTTCATATTGTTTAAACGCTAAGGGTATGCCGATTTTAAATCTAGAATCTAAATACAAAAATCAAATTATGCAATTTAAGATTGAAGATGATGATCTTGTGCTGATTATAAAAGGGCAGGTTCATGCATTAAATGCTGAATCCTTAGCAGCAGCTAGATTTTTAAGATACTTTTCGCAAGGCTCATCTGCTGATGTTGTAGCAGAAATAGATATTGAAGAGTGTCAGTTGAATAATAGCCAAGGCGTTTGGATTATAGATTCGTATCAAGAACTTGATCTAAAAAATGAGTTTGCATATGAAATTGAAGATCGCATGAGCGACCATATGAATGAGGACCATGTTGATGCAATGAGAGCCTATTGTAATCTCATTGGAATCAAACCAAGCTCAAGCGAACCAAGTATGATTGGCGTGGATCACTATGGTTTTCATTTAAAACTTGATGAAAAAAATGTGCGTTTTGATTTTGAGCAAAGATGTTCTGATGGAACTGAAGTGCGTGAGGCGTTGGTTGCAATGGCAGCTGCTGGGCGAGCTGCAGCATTGACTTAGATTAGGTGATGTTAGTTACAAGTTTGTAAAATAGTCAGTTTAGAATCACAAAAAAGCCGCACAGTGTGCGGCTTTTTTATTTACCTTAATTTACTTTTAAAATAATGCTCTGCTTCTATCGACTCCTAAGAATCCTAGTAAAGTAGAACCAAATAACCAAATAGCTGCTGGTATAGGTAAAGCAATATCTATAGAAACTGCATCAAGAGTAAAGTTAGGTCCTAGTGCATTATAATCAAACTGGTATATATTTAATCCTCCGAAGCCGAATTCCAAGTTCCAAAGAAATATATGCTCAATAGTGTTTCCGTTATCAAACAAAACTGCGAAGCTATTAGGTGCCATTAAAGGGCCGCCCATTCCATCAGATAACATCACGCTTTCAATATCGAGATCTGTACCTTGACTAGCTATTTGGAATGCAACTGTGACAGGACCATTATTATTTGATGGGTGATCATAGAATGGATTTGTTGTGGTGGTAAAATCACCGGTATCGCTAATAGAAGAGATGTTGCCGCCAAAACCACCACTTGTGATAAAGGCGCCAGGATTATTAGTAATATGACGTGATTCAACTACTCCAAACTCTCCTACGTCTGGTGAAAAATCATTAGTCAATCCATCTGTATCACCAAATTCTTCCCAATGCGCATAAACTGAATTGGCATCACCACGGTTCCAACCACCCCAAGATGCTGTGGCAGGGTCTTGAAAACTTGTTGAAGCGGCATTTGCTGTTAAGCTGCTGAAAATTGCGAAAATAATGAAATACTGTGAGGCGTATTGTGTGGTTCTCATGTTTATTTAAATCTCTCTTAAAAAATTAAAGAATAGAGCTACACCAAACTCTCAATGGCTGTATTACTAGAATAAATATAAAACTAATTGCTTTGATGGCTTGATTATCGAATTTGTGAGAACAAGATTTTTTCTTTCAACCTAAATTATGATTAGCCCAAATAAGAATAGTCTTCAACATTAATTCATGTATTCATAATTCTTTGTTTGCGACATTCGAAAAGTATTTCAGCATAATAGGGTCTCTTATTTTAAAATGCACTTAGATTTCAAGCGTGCTGAAAAAGGAAGCTCTATTAAGTTGATGGATATTACTTACTAATCATCTTTTGAGAGAATTACAGGACTTTTTCTAAATATTTTAAAGACTTCATTTTAATGACTTGAAATGAATTGTAAAAAAAGCCGCACTTGATGCGGCTTTATGTTTACTTTAATGTGCAATTAAAATATTGCTCTTCTTCTACCGATTCCTAAGAATCCAAGTAAAGCAGAACCAAACAACCAAACTGCAGCTGGAACTGGAACAGCAGCGATATCAACCGCAAGTGCGTCCAATGACAAACTTGAACCCGAAGCAGTTAGATCAAATAGAAAGTTGTTAACACTACCTGTGTAGTCCACACCATCAGTGAGAGTCCATAAATATAAGTATTCATTGTCAACGCCACCGAATTGAGGATTAGGTGGTTGTGTTTCCAATGTAGTTCTTGAGTCAAATCCGATTCCATTTAACATTATGGTGCTTTCATCGATATCCGTTCCAAGAATTGCAATTTGTAAAGCAATACGTATTTCCGGACCAGAAATTGGTGAAATAGGTGTTACCGTTACGTCAAAGTCTTGTACACCGCTAAAAGTATAAATATTTCCTCCGGCACCGCTGCCAGTTACAAACGCAGTTGGATCTAATGGATCAACAACTGAAGTGCTTGCGCCAAAATTTCCCTCGTCGGGAACAGTATCCGGATTAGCTAAGCAAAAAGGGATTCCAGGGGTACAATCATCAAATTCTTCCCAATGTACGTAGACAGTACCAGTGTCACCTCGATTCCAACTACCCCAAGATGCTGTTGCAGGGTCTTGAAATGACGCTGACACCGCGTATGCAGGTACTGTTGCCAATGTCATTACAGTCAAAACTACTGCTAACATTAATTTTTTAAGATTCATAGTTATAGACCTCTATAATCAAACGTTAAAAACATCGTAGCCCAACACCTCACTTACAAAGGCTGTTCAACTACAGTAAATTTTTACTTTATAAATATATTTTGATGGCTAGATGACAAACTTGAGGGATCGCTATCATTGCTTTCTACTTAATAAGAATAATAATGCAAATGAGAATTGTTATCAACAACTTATTTTGGAACAGATAACTCACTGATTTTCTATGGTATATATGATCGAATTGGTCATATTCTGTTCTATAATAAGTGGTAATTTAATTCGATTCGAGCTTGCTCATTGGGGATGGCGTAGTGTAACCAATAATTTTTGTTAGCTTTGGCTCATATCATTCCCAATTGCGTAAAAATCAGAACCTTGCTTCTATCGAAGTTTGGAATGTAAGGAGGGGAAGTACCATGTTTTTAGATGGTATCTTTGGAACTAGAGCTAATATATTTATCGATTGTTCTTTGATCTACTTTGTACTAGTGCCTTTCATCATGTTTTATTCCATTCGAAAATCAAATCAAGGTCGACATCACCTGCATAAAAAGTTACAGCTAATGCTTTTAATATTAATGATTACATTTATCTTAGTGTTAGAGCTGAATATTCAACTTGGAGAAACTAAAAAAGCATTAGCGCAAAGTTCATTTGCAAACACTGAGTTTCTTAAATACTTTTTTATATTTCACCTTATTATTGCCTTAGCTACATTCATAAGTTGGGTATTTCTATCTGCTATTTCTTGGTCAAAATTCTTAAACTTTTTACCTGGAGGATTTAGTGTGAAACATAAAATATGGGGGTTTTCGACATATGTGGGCCTCTGTGTAACTTCATTAACTGGCTTAGTGCTCTATATTTTAGGATTTGCACTTTAATATGGAAGAAGTACCCAGCCCTCTCGATTTTCGAACCGAAAATGATGCTAAAGCCTGGGCGAGTGAGGCAACCCGCAATCGCCCTTATCGCACTAAATTTTTTCATCTAATTACAAAAGAATTAATGCAGCATTATCAGCGACCAAAGATTCTTGAGCTGGGTTCTGGGCCAGGAGAGTTAGCAAATTATATTGTTACAGATATTGAGTGTACTAAATATGTAGCTTTTGACTTTTCACAGGCAATGCACGACCTCGCTATAAAACAATTTCCAAAATTAGTTGAGAAGGTTGAGTTTGAAAATGGGAATTTCAAAGCTGAAAATTGGTCGAAAAATCTAACAGGATTCGATGCTGTAATTTCTATGCAAGCTATTCATGAGATAAGGCATAAGTTTTTAACTGTGAAATTATTCAAACAGATTAAGTCATGTTTAGCTGATACAGCTATATTTTTATATTGCGATCATTACTTTGGCGAAAGTGGTCTTGAAATCGTGGATTTATATATGACTGACGAAGAAAAAAAACAAACGCTTGAATTAGCAGGTTTCAATAATATTAGATGCTTGCATAAAGAAGGAACTTTAAGTTTATGGAAAGCAGAAAATTAGCTGTTTTAGATGGTTCAAATTATTTCCATCGCTAGAATCGTTAATCAATTATATTGGCTTAAAAATTTCAAATTGTTCTTATTAGTTGCATAAATATATGCTAGTAACAATTAAGATACCTGGCTACTAAAAAGGAGGGGTTAGCAACTTTCCTTGGCTTGGTGCTGTATAGAGCGCGGTACGATGAGAAGATACCGCGCTCAATGTTTGTGTGCGTCTGCCTACTTGATGCACACAAAATCCAATTAAGAATAAAAGTTATTGTCTTGGTGGGGCATTGACAATTTCTTCAAAGTTTACGTTCTCATATCTATAACGTTGAGGTTGGAAAAGCCTGTTTCCAACTTCTTTTCTCCAGTCTGCATGCGTTGCTAATGAAAATTTATCAGGTGGATTGACACTAAACTTTACGATGTATAAGTCATCAGGATGACCAGGCAGGGCAATGTTTCTTGCGTAATGTAAATTGTCAATTAAATTCACATGTGGTAGCAGTGTTACGAAAATCGTTTCGCCAGAATGCTGATTGATGATTTCAGCGCTAATATTCATATAGGCAACAAATCCTTCAGGAGGTGTGCCATCAGGAATGTTCTCCGTGTCCCAATTGGCGCGTGCCTCGATATGAACATCAGTTTTTCTTTCAGCTAGATGTTGTGCGTTAGGTCTAATATGGTCTCTAACGGCACCTTCAAAAATTAATATTACTCCAGGTTCGACTCGTTCTTCTCCAATCACCAGCTCTACAGCACTGACGGTCGAGAAAGAGAAAATAAAAACACCCAGTATTAGCAGATTTAATAATCTTTGTATTAGATTGTTCATGCTTTAACCTCTTATTATTTAGAATAGTTATAAAAATAATGCCTGGTTAATTAAGCAGTGAGAAATCTGCTTATTCACTGGGTAAATGTTTTAACGGATCAAATTAGTTACGTTAAAACTCATAAGTGAAGCTTGCTTTTTTTATGAGTTAAAGCTCACTATGATTGTTTGCTAAATATTCCGCGACTCCATCACTTGTAGGTTTCATGCCTTCTTGACCTTTCTGCCATCCAGCTGGACATACTTCACCATGCTCTTCAGAAAACTGTAATGCATCTACAAGCCGTAGCATTTCATCAACATTTCTTCCTAGAGGCAGATTATTAATAACTGAATGCTGCACAATTCCATCTTTATCAATCAAGAAAGAGCCTCGTAATGCCACACCATCTGGATGCTCAACCCCAAACCTACGAACAATGTTGTGATTTATATCTGCTATCAATGGGAACTGCACGGGCCCAATTCCACCTTGCTCAATGGGTGTATTTCGCCAAGCAAAATGACTAAATTGAGAATCAATTGATACCCCAATAATTTCGACGCCTCTTTGGGCAAATTCTGACACGCGTTTATCGTGTGCAATAATTTCTGAAGGGCATACAAATGTGAAATCGAGAGGGTAGAAAAATAAAACCACATATTTTCCTCGATAGTCGCTTATGGAAAAATCTTCTTTTATGCTTCCATCAGGCATGACAGCAGCTGCGGTAAAATTTGGTGCAGGTTTACAAACTAATGTACTCATGGTTCCTCTTAAGTGATTATGTAAGTCAGATTAATGAATATTTAAAAGAAGAGAATGGTTACTCGTGGAAGACTGAATGTTTTTCATCGTTTCATCATCTAACATTGATAACCATGATGCCTTTAATCTTTTGCAAGACTTCTCTAAAACGGATGATTCTGAATTAGGGTGATTTTCTAGCATCTCAAGATGCATACTGATTGCTGCAATTAATTCTTGATCTCGCGATTTTGCATATCGTGTCATTAAATAGAACGTTGCTGTAATTAGAATGTCTATCTCGACTTCTTTTTCCTGTAACAATTCTGCGTTCATGAAGCATCCTTTGCTTATGTAATCAAGTTAACAATAATGATAATGCGAATCAATATCATTTGCAATATACGTTTGCATCTGTAAGAATTAATTAATTCATTCGATTTAGATTAGTTAACATCTAATGAACTAATGAAAAACACTCAAATTTTCAGATATTTATGAGCTTTCGCAAACAACAGCAAGAATTAATACAACTGGAAATCAGCTTAGAGAAGCTAGAGCAACTATTTTCAAAAGGGGAAATTTGTGCTGCTGATATACGGTGCTTGAACTGCGAGTCAAAAAATTGTGTATGGAATCTTTGCCTGAACTTATGTGCAGCACGTATGAGTTCTAAAATTGAGCATGTATGTAGCGGCGATTGTTGCAAATCTAATGCTCAATTTATTCATAAAAATTCTAATTTAAAAGTAAGCATGCAAAGAAAATATCTAGCACAGCTTGTTTAGCCAATCATCAAATATAATATTACTTCAATAAAAGCCAATAAAGATTTTCAAATTGCTCAAATCATCTACTAGGTATAGGTGGTTATGAAAGAGTCATTAATAAATTTATCTCTACAAGTAGATCTAAAATTCTCTGATGTTTATAAGGACTTTTATAGTACAAACCATGATTTCATTCTAATCAAAGTAATTTGGCAACATTTCAATCTAGTCGAGAGAACCAAAA
>JBCCEI010000040.1:0-15031 GCA_039030355.1 Pseudomonadota bacterium
CCGTTTTTTGCGCAGGCATAGCAGCATTTTTATTGAACTATTTAACCTATTCTCCATTTTTTATTGTCTTTTTATCTCTAATACCCATTTTTTATATCAGTTTTAGTCTTCAAAACAAGCGAAAGGGTAGAGAGAAAAACTCAATAAGCAATAAAAAACATGATGATCAATAATCGCTCTTCTTCAAATTTTTGAATTCAATATTGGCATTAAATTGGTGTTAAAAGCCGATGGGTATTTATATAGGTAGTGATGGTTGGCTTGCAGTTATTTTTATTTATTTACCGGTTACCGGTTCAATTATTTGGATGTTATATTCGGCTTTAACTAAACTAGATTTAAAGATTGAGGCTAAACTAGTAACAATATGCTCACTAGTTATTGTTGCGGCAATGATTTTATTTGCAGAAGTTATAATGATAGGACATCAGTCAAAACAACTATGTAAAAATGCTGGGATGCATGTCTATAAAACAGTAAAAGCAAATAGTATTTATGGTAAGCATACAAAAACTTTATTATCTAGGCCTGGCTCCAATTTTGATTTTGTAGAAGAAACAAGTTTTGATAAGACCTATCGATACTACATAAGTAATGGGATTGTTAAAAAAGAATTGATAGAAAGTCCGGCAAGTCGATATTGGAGTATTCAAGACGACAAGTATGTCCATAAAAAAATTAAACAAGAAAGAACATATGTTATAGATACGTTAACAAATGAATCTTTAGGTGAGTTACTTAACTATAGGATATATCCAGGTTGGTATGAGAGTTTATTTATTAATCAAGATGAAGATGTTGGGAGATGTTTCACTGGACTTTCTACAGGGCAAGTAGACCTCATTACAAAGATATTCATTCCAGCTAACTATTGAATAATTGAAATTATTACAACTATTATTTTAGGATTCATGCAGGCCTCGGTGAGCACCTAGGCTTAAAACTGTCGCTTTTGTAACTTTATTAATTGGATGTATTTCTTATAATGCCTCCAGATTTATTTATGACTGATTAAGTTTCTAAGATGCTACCGCAAATTTAGGCTTACTACGGTGGTCTTTTCTGCCAGGTACATACTTTGCAATTCTCTGTACAGCATGAGCAAGAACACATACATCTTTTATACCATTATTTTCCGCATCTGATTCTATAACATCCGTGATCTTATCTGCTAATTGTTGGTTGGTGATACAACGGATGGTTGCGTATTCATGGTTAACGTTGGCATGTGCTAGTTCATAATCATCATCACCCATTGCGACAAATCGCGAATAACTAACATTTAAACCTGGTGCGCCGGACTCCAGCATTAGATCCATGAATTTTTGTGATTGGTCACGATTCACAATTGCAGAGAAACAAACCTGGTTCGTAGTCGCTTCTTTGTTTTCATTTAAAAACTTAAGACCGGTACCTTTTCCTTCACCTCCAACATTAAACACCGCTTGATCACGCCAGTGAGTATGGCCAGTTAAGTGATCAATAGCATGAATAATTTGCTGTGTATTTGCTGAGTAGTGTGGATTTGCGATTCGACTTGGTAAATTAAACATTCCTTTGTCAATTGGCAGGCTATACATGAATCCACGTGCTGGTAGATGGAATTCTCCAGCTTTTGCCATTGCTGTGAATATTTCTTCTACATCTGATTCATCTGCGAGCACCATGATCACTTCTTGCTCACTGTCTTTGGTAATTCGAAGCCAACCCAAACGATCACGAAGTCCTTTTCCTTCGGCATAATAAACGACAGGTCCATGTGCACCAGCGTTAATCGCAGCTTTTGCGATACGGTCACTTAAGCTATGACTTATGCTGCAAAAAATCGCGCAAAGATTTTCTGAAAGCTTATGGGACTCTTTTTTAGTATTTAACGTCTCGGTAGTACGTAAATTATGAAATAAAGAACCAATATAAGCGCTTTCACAAGGTGTGCTGAATACTGCACCTGATGCTTGCATGTCTAGTTTTCCTTCTTCGATCACAAGTCCCGCAACACGATCTACATCATGAGCAGGAACGATCATTTGCAGCATCGTTTTAGAAGGGCTAATTGGTGGCACCCAAGATTTCCACCAATGATCATGTAAAAGTGTACCTCTTGCTTTAGAGACTAGTACATCTGTCACTTCTCTAGAAGTGAGCGTGCTGATCACTGAATCTGCAGAAGCAGCTGGTAAAACAGCGGTAATTAGAGATATTTCGTGTTTGGTATTAAACATGGTTATGCAGTTCCTAATTCTGTGGAGTCACTTTCTAATTCAGTGCTTGGATCAGGTGAATTCTCTTTCTCGGCTTTCCTTTCCTTTCGCTGTGTGTATAGCCCAACTGTGAGAACAGTCATGATTGGCCCTACAGATGCAAGTGCGAGAATGCCAAAGCCATCACTCACACCTGGAATATTTGCTCCCACGCCTAGCCCCATTGCAAGAACAAGAGGAACTGTAATTGGTCCTGTGGTCACGCCAGCACTGTCCCATCCAAAATTAACGAAGCTATCAGGTGCGCGCCATGTTAATAGAAGCACTAATGCATAAGGCGGAATGAGCATCCAAATTAATGGCAAGTTGTAAGCCATTTTTACAATACCTGCGCCAATTCCAAGGCCTACACCAATTGCTACTGCCTGCATGAGTAATCTTTTGCGAAATGCGCCTACAGTGATACGTTCGACAGTATCACCTAATGCATTAAGTGCAGGTTCTGCTAGCGTTGCGCCATAACCAAGGAAAAATGCAAAGCCAATCGCTACAATTTTCCCTAAATGGCCATTACCAAATAACGGGCCTTCGGCATGATCAAATCCCCAAGGAACAATTTCTGCGAATGCGAGAGGAATGTTGCTTCCTAGTTGTCCGCCCAATGGGGTAAGACCAAGTGCAATTCCAAGCCCAAATAATGCCATGCCAACGAGTGCAAACGTTACTCCTACGCCAACATCGTTACTTGGGTCTAAGCGTTGTTTAAGTACTAAACGCAATACAAAGTATAAGAATAAACATAATGGGATAATGGCGCGTAGTGCACCAACAAATGCTTCCCACATTTGATCAACCATTGAATACTCTGTGTCCCAGGTTTTTTCGCTTATTAATTTAAAGTCACGCGTGTAGATTTTTTTCACTACTAGATTCGGGTCGGTTACAACAATTTTTCCATCTACTAATTCTGCACGTCCACCATCAAAATCTAACTCGTAACCATCTGGTAAAGCACCAGTTTGTAGATATGTGGAAAACTCCTCATCTGTAATTGCAACTAGCTTCGTATCCATTTCCTTTATAGAATTTGAAGTTTCATTATTTTGTGTTTCAACTATTTCAGTGCCTTTATAGTTTGAGGCGCCATAGTAATCGTTACTTGTATAATGAAAAAATGCGAGTAGAAGTACAGCCAGTATTGGAAATAAAGAGGCTAATGTGACAATTCCAAAACCTGAATGTCCGCCACCACCTGAACCACTACTTACGACGCGACAAACTCCTATTCCTAATGCAAGCACGAGAGGAACGGTCACAGGGCCAGTTGTTACAGCGCCGCAATCCCAAGCTAAACCTAAAACATCACGTAGTGCCGGTACTTGGCTAAAATAAAATGACAGTACAAGTAAGCCGAGTACTGCTGGTATAGCGAGGAATTTAAGTGGCCAAGCATAGAAGAAACGGAGTATCCCTAGCATTACGGCTAGTCCCACGCCAACACCTACACTTGCTACAAGTTGATTGGAAAAATCATTAAGTAAGCTATAAAGCAAAGGTGCTTCGCTTGCTTTAACACCACTACCAGCTGCTTTTAGAACTGCAATGGCTGGTTCTGCAAATGTAGCGCCTGCACCAAGTAAAAAAGCAAACAGTAAAATAAGTGGCATGCCACTTTTGCGTGGCAAAACACTTCCGATAATTTCTCCAAGAGGCATTAAACCGAGTCGTAAACCTTCCATGAAGAACATAAGGCCGAATGCAACGATAAATATTCCAACTGCAATCATGGCTGCATATACGATTGGAAGTTGTAAGACTAATAATTGAAAAATGATTAGATAGAAAACAATGAACCATATACCTTCAATTTGGCTCATGAAATTTCTTTTGCCATATGGCCATAAAATTCGAAATGTGTCTCGTAAGCCTAGGCGGAATCGAGGATTTTCAGGAGGGTTTGGGTAGTACATTGTTTAAAAATATATGTTGAGTTAATGGGTTATATCGGCGAAGACAGCGTTTTCTTAAATTATTAGCTGAGGGTGGTGATGCATTAGTTTCTGGGTTCAAATAGTCGATAAATGGGGTCAAAATGAAATTAAATCTTATAAATGCATGATTTACATAGAAGTCTCTAGACTTAATTAAAATGTTGTATCTTGCTTAATTTGCTTCGTATGAGTGCATAGCAGCAATTTAATATTTCAACCTATGAACAAGAAAACAAAAATATCATTAGTGCTGGGCAGTGGTGCGGCGCGTGGATTGACTCATATTGGCGTTATACGCTGCTTAGAAGATCATAATTACGATATTCAATATATCGCAGGCGCTTCCATGGGTGCATTAATAGGTGGGATTTATGCTGCAGGCGAATTAGATGTATATGTTGAGTGGGTAAAAGCCTTAAAAAGAAGAAACATACTTCGTTTGCTAGATATTTCTTTTAGCCGAAAATCTATTTTTAAAGGTGAAAAAATTATTGGTGTGCTCAATGAAATGATAAAAGATCGCACTATTGAAGATTTGCAAATTGGTTTCACTGCAGTTGCGACAGATATTGTAGAACAAAAAGAAGTATGGCTAACACAAGGTTCACTATTCGAGGCTATACGCGCTTCCATTGCGGTGCCAATGATTTTTTCACCGGTTAAAAACTCAGGACGTTTATTAGTAGATGGAGGTATTCTCAACCCTGTGCCAATTGCGCCAACATTGAATGATAATACGGAGTTAACGGTTGCCGTGGCTTTAAATGGCCCAGCAGAAATATTTGAAATTCAAGATCACGAAGAATCTAAGCTGGATGATTTAAGTCGTGAGGAAAAAGATCAAATCAAGAATAAATATCAATTAAAGATCGAGAGGATGGTTGATGGTATGGTTCCTAAAGGTGAAGTTGAAAAAAGTAAACAAGACTTAGGAATATTTAATCTCATGACTCAGTCCATGGATACGATGCAATCCTCCATAACACGTTTTAAACTTGCTGCTCATTGCCCGGATGTTATAGTGGAAGTGCCACGAAATTTATGTGGCTGGTTTGATTTTGATCGTGCGGAAAAATTAATAGAGTTTGGATATAAGCGTGCTGAAGAGAGTCTTAAGCGCTTTAACGAACTAGAGCAACGCCGAAAATAAATATAATTAAATAAGTCTAGATTTTTTTATACTACTTACGTTTTGGTAGGGCGTTTACTGAGTTTTCGCTGCAGCGTTCTTCTATGCATACCAAGTGCACGCGCAGTGGCAGAGAGATTACCATCATTTTCATTCAATACTTTTTGAATATGCTCCCATTCCAGGCGTTTAACTGACATGGGATTTCCTTCTAATTTTTGTTGTGCATCACCTGCAGTTTTAAAAAAAGCCTGATAGATTTCATCGCTGCTTGCGGGTTTAGTTAAATATTGAATTGCGCCTAATTTGATGGCTTCAACTGCTGTAGCTATGCTGGCGTAACCAGTCAACACAACGATCTTTATTTGTGCATTTAGTTTTTTTAGTATTGGAATAATCTCTAACCCCGATTCATGGCCAAGACGTAAATCGACTAGTGCAAATTCTGGGATAAAGTCTTGTGTCAATTCAATTGTGTTTTGGATTGAGTTAGCAGTTGAAATCGTGAAGCCTTTATCTTCAAATGCACTACATAACGCTGCGGAAAAGGCAACGTCATCTTCTACGATCAGAAGATTCATATTTAAAATGTTCATCCTACGGTCAAATTTTGCAATGGCAAAGATATGGTTGTTTGCAAACCACCTTCTATGCGATTTTTTAGTGAGATTTTCCCGCCAAATCGTTTGATAATGCCATGTGATAAAAACAGTCCCAATCCTAAGCCTTTTGTAGGAACAGAATTTTCGTTTGGGTGAGGGAAATTGCCATAATTATAACTATTATCCAGTTCTAATCCTGGGCCAAGATCAGAAACTTGCAAGGTGAGTGCTTTAGATTTGATAAATGCATCGCATGATACATACTCAGGTGAAACATTGGCGGCATTATCTAAAATATTTTTAATAGCCTGTTTAAGTGAGCGCTCGGCAATGATTGTTGGGCCTGGAATCTCTCCACTCCAAGAAGTCTCTAAATTAACGCCAGGGCGTGTTTGCACCCAATCATGCAGTAGATCATCTATAAAACTTTGTATAAGCATAGGTTCGCCTTGTTCAAGTGGTGCACTGCCGACTGATGCGGATAAAACTGAAAGTGCATCTTTGCAACGCTTTATTTGGTCCTTGAGTGTATCGAGCTGTGTATGTGACTTGTTGAGACTATTTCTTTCAAGCTGTTCTACCATCAATTGCATGGTGCCAAGTGGTGTACCTAGCTCATGTGCAGTACTCGCTGCAATGGTACCTAGCTTAATTAATTGTTCATTTTGTAAATCTTGATTTTTTTGTTCAGCAAGCTGTTTTTGCTGTTGCTGTATCGTGCGCCCCATTCGCACTACGAAAAACGATACTAATAAAGCGCTAATGACAAAACCTAACCACATTCCAGTTACATGAAGTTCAAAGTTTTGTGCATGTGAACTATGGTCATTCATGGGCTGAATGACCCATACGAGTAAGCTATAACATGTAATAGTGATGCTTGCTAATGACCAAGTAAAAATTCCAGGCAATGTAATAGCGGAAATGGTTAGCGGGATTAAGTAAAGGGAGACAAAGGGGTTAGCGCCGCCCTCTGAATATTTGAAAAGTATTGTAAGAATAAAGATATCTACTAGAAGATGTGCAAAAAATTCCCAGCGTTGAATGCTAAAGCGACTAAATATGCGTAAATATGTGATGACATTGATTAGTGCATAGATGCCTATCCATGAATATAAAAGATGGGTTTCCAGTTTGATATTGAATTTCTGAGTTGCAAAATATACAGCAGCTAATTGTCCTGCGATTGCAATCACACGCAACCAAACAAGAAGACGCAAATTAATGCGATGCTCTGGGGATTGTATGGAGTTAACTGTCTGCATAATTTTAAGTCATAATTATATGTCAATATTCATTGATTAATTCCATAAATATAATGTAGTTTTGATCAACAGTGATCAAACTATCTCTTTTAGATCATCATTTTCTAAAAAGTGCGACACTATGTCACAGGCGAAATGCTTTAAGAGTCCATAGAATATTTACCAATAATCATAAATGACATGGAGTCTTATTTTGCACAAAATTCTATTAACGCTAATTGCATTTAATTTTTCGTTTATGGCCAATGCTGTGAGTGCTGAAGAACAAAAGCACGAACATCATCCGGTGAATTTGCAAATTGGAAGTCATGGTGCGCATCGAGCGGATGGCCATGCACCCATTGGTGTAATGGGAGACCATATGCACGCTAAAGGAGAATGGATGCTCTCCTATCGATATATGCGTATGGAAATGAAAAATAGTCGAGACGGCAGTAGCGGCATTAGTCCTGATGAAATTGCAACAACAGTAGCAAATCCATTTTTTGGGCAACCGATGCAGCCACCCACATTAAGAGTCGTGCCTACTCAAATGACAATGGATATGCATATGTTTGGTGCGATGTACGCTCCAACAGATTGGTTAACCCTGATGTTAATGGGTTCTTATATCAAAAAAGATATGGACCACATAACATTCATGGGGCCTGCAGGTACAACGAGGAGAGGTGAATTTACTACACGCTCAAGCGGGTTTGGTGATACAAAAATAGGTGGGCTTATCCGCTTGTATGATGATGATACGCATCATTTTCATTTAAACGCTGGTCTTAGTTTACCAACTGGTTCGATTAGTGAAGATGATGATGTGTTAGCGCCAACTGGTGCAACGCCTACATTAAATTTACCTTATCCTATGCAATTGGGTTCAGGCACATTTGATTTGTTGCCTGGAATTACTTATACGGGAAAGTCTACGAAAGCAACATGGGGTGCACAATATAGTGCAGTCATACGTTTAGAGGATGAGAACTATCGAGACTATAGTCTTGGTGATGAGCATCGTTTAACTGCTTGGGGAAGTTATTCATGGAAGCCTTGGGTCAGTACTTCCTTACGGATAGCAGGGCAAACGATAGATGAAATTTCAGGTCAGGATCCAAATATTGTTGCACCAGTGCAGACAGCAGATCCAGATAATCAAGGCGGAGACCGAGTGGACTTATTACTAGGTATGAATCTAATAGGTCAATCTGGTGCAATTGCCGGGCATCGTCTTGCGTTTGAATTTGGTGCGCCTATTTATCAACATTTAAATGGCCCACAACTCGAAACAGATTGGACATTTTCGTTTGGCTATCAAAAAGCATTTTGACGGAAAGTATTTCGAATTAATTTAAATTTACAATCACTTATGGAGAATTGGTTATTTTCATCGGCTAATCAATACATGTTAGTACTGCTTGCTTGACGCTCAACCAGCCTACATAAACAATTGAATTTCATAATAATATTGATAATTCAAAAGTAGTTTACAGTATTCATTCAGGGATCTATTAGTGTCAGTTTTTGAGACCATTATTGGCAAGCGAAAGCCAAAATTTGAAGCCTATGATTCGATTCTGGACTTACTTCAAAAGTTCATGATCGAGAGTAAATCACAAGCATCAACACGGGGTGCAACCCCGCCTCAACAAGCCGTCATGACGATGTATACATATGGTGCGCTAATGTATATTTCTGAGTCGCAAGAAGTGCCTGAAGAGGAATATATTCTTGTCTTAGATGCTTATCTGCAACGCCAAGGTTTATCAGATAAACAATCTGTTATGGAGGCAAGAATTATTGTCGAACAAGCTAAAGACCCAAATATGCAATGGGGTATTGAAATTGGCTATAACTCTTCAATGTATTGGCATCAGGATAAAAATACTGAAGCACCTAAAGCACTTGCACGTCTATTAAAAACGACTCGATAAAATATAAAATTATTTTTTGATATAACGTTTTGCCCAAGTTGCAATATTTTCTGCTATATATTTCGCATCTTGTTTTTGAGTAATTAAGTGATCCGTTTTATCAAGTGAGATAAAACTTTTCGGATGTTTTGCTTCCATGAAGATTTTTGCTGCTTCATCTATCGATACTATTGTGTCAAAGGGTGAGTGAAATATAAGAATGGGTTTATTGAGGTGCTTGATAAAATGCTTTTCATCATAAGTCTTAAGGTTTTCAATAAATTCTTTGCTAAATTTGAATGATTGATCGAACACCGTTACTTCATCAGCACCTTCTTTGAGAATTGTAGGGATGTGTTGCTCAAAATGGTCAAGTACATGTGCTGGACGACTCGGAGAAGCAATAGTAGCCACTGCTTGAATTTCATTTAATTCACATGCAGCTGCAGCTGCAGCAATGCCGCCAAGACTATGGCCGACCAACAGTTGTGGTGGTGAATTATTTTGTTGTAAAAAATTTACAGCTGCTTTGATTTCAGAAATATTGCTAGAAAAGTCTGTGGTTGAAAAATCACCCTGGCTTTTTCCAAGGCCGCTGAAATCAAAACGTAATACCTGAATATTTTGTTCTGCAAGAGCCTTGCAGACACGATAGCTAGCGATATGATCCTTAGAGCAGGTAAAGCAATGTGCGTAAATAGCTTGCGCGATGGGGTCCTCGACCTCATCAATAATTCCAGCAATTTCTTCACCGTGTTGGTTTTTAAAGGTTACGTCCATTTATAAATTTAGTGATCAATTTCTGGCGGCGCTTTTTTCCATATATAGCCACTTTTTGCCAGTTTATAACCCAAATTAAACAATGCTTTGGTGTATTCAGGATCAAAAGACTCATTAGGTTTTAGTGAAAATGATTTAGGGATAATTGCAAGATTGTAATCTATACCATCACGCATGGTGAGTTCATAAATTCGATATAGATCACCGACCGCTTTGTTTTCTATTGTCATGCTCAAGGCTTTTAATGAAATTGAGTATAAGCTGGTTTTCACCGGATCATAAATTGCTTGGCTTCGTCCATTTCGGATAATATATAAATTACGTTCTACGTTCTCATCAACTGTGTCAATCATATCTGTTTGAATGTACTGGGGCGGGTATAAAAAAACCTGTCTAGTCACACCGCCATCAACATGTAGTTCTGTATATTGCTGATCACCGACCATGACATTAATGATAACTGGAGGGAAAATTCCAGGTACAGCAGAAGATGCAAGTAGAATATCATGTACAAGTTCTAAAGCTTGTGTACGCCCACTTGCAGCAATTTCACCTATGTCCCAAATAACAGGTCTTCCGGCATCAAGATTGGTGGTGCCAATCCAAAGACGCCTACCTTTTGCGTGTTCAAATGCAATTTTTTGTAACACTTCAGAAGTGACGTAATGGCTAATGAGTTCTTTTAATGGGCGTGTATCCAGAATTGCAGTACCGCCAAATAAGCCGCTAAAAATTTGAGTGTTATAAATGTCATCGTTACCGAGATTAGAATAAACTTCAAATAGAATTTCGTCGTATTCAGGCCCAAGAAAAACAAATGGTGATGCAAGTGCACCTGCACTAACACCGGTAATCACATCAAATTCTGGGCGTGTACCATGCCGTGTCCAGCCGGTAATGATACCAGCAGCAAATGAACCGTCTTCGCCACCACCTGAAAGAGCCAAGAAATTTATACTTTGGTTAGTTTGTTCAAATTTATGCTGCTTGCGTAATGCAAGCCAAGCTTCTAATTTTTTTTGTGTTTGCTCTTCATTTCGTGCATCGTCGCCCCAAAAACGAATTGATGGAGCTTGCATGACAACTGCATTTGAAATTTGATTTTCGGGAACCGGTGTGTGAATTACAGAGGTGGCGCATCCTAGCTGTAAAGAAATCAGAATTATTAGAACAACGTTGATGCGCATTTTTATAATTTATATCTCATCAAATTCAACCATTCATACACTGTATCGTTAAGTGTCTTGTTTTGCTATGCCTTGGTCTTTCTTCTATAGTTGCTATGAATTTTATGCCGAACTCGTTGTCTATCAAACTAAGAATTAAGAGACTGGAGGAGATTATGAAGAGATTGCTAGCCGTATTGATAATCATGTTGATGCTATCGCCCGCGCAGGCAGCGGTTTATCATTTTTTCAATGGGGAACAATTGGCAGAGGCAGGCCTTGAGTGGGAAAAATCGAAAACTAATTCCAAAGATGTCGACAGGCTCTTAATTTCTAATTATGCGGGTTATGTAGGTGGAATTTTTGATCATCTATCAGAAAAACAACATATCTGTGCGCCGGACGAAATCACTAAAGGTGAAGTGTTGGATGTCATTAGTAATTATTTAGAAAACAATCGCTCCGGTTTGGAAAATGCTGGTTCTGTATTAGTCGAAAAAGCATTGTATAAAAAATTTTCTTGCACAAAAAAATGAGTATTAAGTAATCATGAGTATAAAACGTAATTACATTATTTTCTTTTTGCTTGCATTTTCAAATTATGTGAATGCAAATGACGCATCTGCAGTTGAGTTGGTTACACAAGAGATTGAATACCAAAGTGATGATGCACTATTAACAGGGTATTTGGCTTACGATTCTAGTTTAGAAGGTAAGCGACCGGGTGTTTTAGTGGTGCATGAGTGGTGGGGTCATAACTCATATGCACGAAGACGCGCTGAGATGTTAGCAGAGCAGGGTTATGTGGCATTTGCGGTTGATATGTATGGTGATGGCAAGCTTGCAGAACACCCAGATGACGCAGGTAAGTTTATGCAGCAGGTCACAAGCAATATGCCATTAGCAGAAAAGCGCTTAGCCGCAGCATTGGGAATTCTTAATCAACAGAATGTTACAGACTCGAGCAAGACGGCAGCAATAGGTTACTGTTTTGGTGGTGCAATGGTATTGCACTTAGCACGCATTGGGTCTGATATTGATGGAGTAGTGAGTTTCCATGGTAGCTTAGGAACAAAAACACCTGCTGAGAAAAATACTGTTAAAGCGAAAGTGCTTGTTTTGCATGGTGAGGATGATGCATTTATACCCGCTGAGCAAGTAGATGCTTTTAAAGCTGAAATGAAAAATGCAGAAGTGCAATATGAATTTATTTCGTATCCAAATGTTAAGCATAGCTTCACCAACCCCGAAGCAGATGAATTTAATGAAAAGTTTAATCTATCAGCAGTAAAGTATGATCAGCATGCTGATGAAGATTCTTGGAATAGAATGCTGAAATTTTTTAATCAAATATTTGAGTAACAGACTTTTGCTTCATGCATAAAAAAGCCCCACGTATTTTACACGTGAGGCTTTTGTTTCTAAATAAATTAGACGTTCTTAAGCAGCTTTTGCTTGTAATGCTGTTGAGATTTTTGCTAATTCATCTTTCAAGGCTTGTGGAGTGCGAGCACCAAATTCATCTAAGTATTCACCAATGGCTGCAACTTCATCTTGCCACTGATCAACATTAACACCAAGCAAAGCTTCCATTGTTTCATTTGAAACATCTAAGCCTTCTACGTCAATGTCATCAACATTTGGTAAGAAACCGATAGGAGTTTCACGCGCATCAACTTTGCCCTCAACGCGATCAAGTACCCACGATAGTACGCGCATATTCTCACCAAAACCTGGCCACATAAATTTGCCATCTTGATCACGACGGAACCAGTTACAGTGGAAGATTTTTGGTAGCTTGTCTGACTTACCGCCAAAAGTTAGCCAGTGTGCAAAATAATCCGCAAAGTTATAACCACAGAATGGTTTCATTGCCATTGGGTCGCGACGTACTTGGCCTGCGCCTCCAATTGCTGCAGCGGTCATTTCAGATGCGCAAGAAGCACCAACTAAAACACCGTGTTCCCAGTCTTTAGCTTCATAAACTAGTGGCGCTAGTTCCTTACGACGTCCGCCAAAGATAATGGCACTGATAGGCACACCGTTTGGATCATCTGCCATAGGCGAGTAAACCGGGTTATTCTTAGCCGAAACCGTAAAGCGTGAGTTTGGATGTGCGGCAGGACCCACTTCTGGATCATACTCATTGCCTTTCCAATCAATGGCAGGCTCCATTCCGTCATCTTTCTCTTCCCACCATGGTTGATTGTCAGCAGTTGTTCCTGCATTGGTGAAAATAGCATCTGACTTAAGGCAATCGTAAGCATTTTTGTTTGAATGCTCATTGGTACCTGGAATCACACCAAAGTATCCTGATTCAGGATTAATCGCCCATAAACGACCATCATCACGTAAATGTAACCAACATATATCGTCCCCGACGGTTGTTACTTTCCATCCTTTGTATTGCTCAGGTGGAATTAACATTGCGAGGTTAGTTTTTCCACATGCTGAAGGGAAAGCGCATGCTACGTAATGGGTTTCACCTTCAGGGCTTTCAAGTCCCATGATTAACATATGTTCTGCAAGCCAGCCTTCAGTGCGTGCTTGCCAGCTAGCAATTCGAAGTGCATGACATTTCTTGCCAAGTAATGCATTGCCACCATAACCTGAACCAATACTTCTAATTAAAAGCTCTTCAGGGAAATGCATAATGAAACGTTTTTCTGGATCCAGGTCACCTGTTGAGTGAATACCACGTACAAACGTACCATCTTTCTCAATACGCTTTAATGCAGGTGTACCAATGCGCGCCATAATTTTCATATTGGCAACAACATATGGACTATCGGTAATTTCGACACCGTTGCGTGATAAGGGTGAATCAATTGGGCCCATGCAGTATGGAATTACATACATGGTGCGGCCCTTCATGCAGCCAGAAAATAAGTCATCAAGTTTCTTATGTGCTTCTTCAGGATTCATCCAATGGTTATTGGGGCCTGCGTCTTCTTCTTCTTTAGAACAAACAAAAGTTAAATGCTCAACGCGTGCAACGTCGGAAGGGTCAGAGCGGTGTAGGTAACAATTAGGGTGTGTTTCTTCATTTAGTTTTAGTAACGTGCCGGACTCCAGCATTTGGTCAACCATACGGTCATATTCCGCGTCACTACCATCGCACCAGACGATCTCGTCTGGTTGTGTAAGTGCCGCTACCTCTTCTACCCATTTCGACAGGGCATCATTCGTCGTACTCATCTGTAATTCCTTGTTTTATATGAAAATTATACCGCTCAACCAATATAATTATTATGTTCGGTGAGCAAAAAAAGTCGGAGCACTAGATTATACATAGAGAAGCTAAAGATTTAAGACTTGAGTGCAGTCTTATTCCTACAGTTTTGTCGCTTATACCCATAAGGGGATAGGCTATTTGAGGAATATCGATAAAGATGGCTCAGTTGAATCGGGATGCTTTGATAAGAATGCCTAGGTATAGATTTATATTCAGGCCTGTTGATTAAAACGAAATTATGTAGGACTTAGGAGCAATACCATGATGCCAACCGAGTTTGTATCAGATGTGTTGTCTTCAAGATCGTTCTCTTCAATCGTAAGTTGTAATCCAGAGTTTGCACACGCACTTTGCGTATTTTTACTGATACTTAAATTGCTTTGTGTTGAGATCGATACGCCACGGGTAAGATGTTGTTTACTGTTTCGCTTTTTTTGATCAACTAAGTAAACATTAAATGGCATGACTTGATTGTCTGACTGATTATTAGCAGTCTTAATGTTATCAACAATTAAATCATAGGGGACATTCGCATGTTTATTGTAGCCATGATGCGTTACACAAAATGGTTCAGTTGACTTAGTTGTTAAATTGTTACTTAGAATCAATTCATCCGGGCTAACAGAGCGTAATGTTTGATTGACAGTAACGGAAATTTCAACTGATGCACTTGATGACTTACCAAGTTTTCCTTGATCAGCAGCTTCAGCGACACTAGTGAAAATTGCAGCTGATACTAGAACTATTAGCAGTGCAAAATATTC
>JBCCEI010000041.1:0-14755 GCA_039030355.1 Pseudomonadota bacterium
GCTGCAGAAATATTTTGTCAGTCTCTTAATGATCATTCAAATACTCAATTCATCACAACCAGATTTGGTAATGTGTTAGATTCAACTGGATCTGTAGTGCCACTATTTAGGGAGCACATAAAAGAAGGAGGTCCAATAACGATTACACATAAAGATATAACTCGATATTTTATGAGCATACCTGAGGCTTCAAGTTTAATATTACAGGCTGCTTCAATCGGTGATGGTGGGGAAATATACGTGCTGGATATGGGGGAGCCGATAAAAATTTATGATCTAGCAAGACAGATGATTCGCTTAGCTGGTTATGACCCAGATAACGATATTAAAATTGAGGTTATTGGTTTACGCCCTGGTGAAAAGCTATACGAAGAATTATTTCATGAATCTGAAGATTATTCAGGGACACAACACCCTAAAATCCTATTAGCAGAATCTAGGAAAGCCGATTGGGAACTTCTAGAAACTCAGATAGAACAAATCGTTATGGCTTGTGAAAAAAGAAATATTCCGGAACTAATTCGTTCTCTAAAAGTAGTTATTCCAGAATATACAAACAGCAGTTTTGGCGAGCAAAATGATATAATCGATGCATCACACCAAGGGATTGTTCACTAAGATTCAATATTATAATTGAAGATAAATGGCTAAGGTATATATCAAGACACAAGGCTGTCAGATGAATGAGTATGATTCAGAAAAGATGCTGGATGTGCTTAGTCACGATTGTGGAATGGAAACTACTAATGACGAATCCATTGCAGATGTATTGCTTTTGAACACTTGTTCGATACGAGAAAAAGCACAAGAAAAAGTTTTTTCTCAATTGGGCCAATGGCGAAAGTTAAAAGAAAAAAATCCTAACTTATTAATAGGTGTTGGTGGTTGTGTTGCAAGTCAAGAAGGTGAAGCGCTTGCGAAGCGTTCGAGTCAAGTGGATGTTGTATTTGGTCCGCAAACAATTCACCGTTTGCCAGAGTTATTCGATCAAGCAGCTAAGAATAAAACAATTAATAAAAAAAATGCTGTAGTCGATATATCTTTTCCAGAGATGGAAAAATTTGATCGTTTACCTGAGCCAAAATCTGAAGGTCCAACAGCATTTGTTTCTATTATGGAGGGCTGTAGTAAGTATTGCACTTACTGTGTTGTGCCTTATACAAGGGGAGAAGAGTTTAGTCGTCCATTAGTTGATGTGATGAGTGAGATAAAGTCGCTCGCAAAGCAAGGTGTACGAGAAGTAACGTTGCTGGGTCAAAATGTGAATGGCTATCGTGGTCTTGATGAAAACGATGAGGTTGTTGATTTTTCTTTACTTATATATTTTGTAAGTAAAGTAGAGGGAATTGAAAGAATCCGTTATACCAGTTCTCATCCAATCGAATTTTCAGACAATCTAATTAACGCTTATGCGGAAGTGCCAGAGTTGGTAAGCCATGTGCACTTGCCAGTGCAGAGTGGCTCCGATCGGGTTTTAGCTGCAATGAAGCGTGGTCATACTGCCTTGGAATTCAAGTCAATTGTTAAAAAGTTACGCAAACGTCGCTCTAACGTTAGTCTGTCATCTGATTTTATAGTGGGTTTCCCAGGTGAGACAGATAAAGATTTTGAAGATACGCTTAAGTTTGTTGAAGAAGTTGGATTCGATCAGTCTTTTAGTTTTATCTATAGCCGTCGCCCAGGAACACCGGCCGCATCGCTAGAAGATGATGTACAGCCAGAAGTGAAGAAGCAGCGTCTACAACGGCTGCAAAAATTAATTAGTGACATGTCTTCTAGGTATTCCAATGACATGCAAAATACTGAGCAGGTAGTGCTCGTAGAAGGGTTGTCAAAAAAATCTGATCAAGAATTTTCTGGACGCACTGAAAATAATCGTGTTGTAAATTTTTCAGTACCCCATGATTTAAATGATCAAGTAATAGGCAATTTTGTAAAATTGAAAATTTCTGAAGTCTTTGCAAATTCTTTACGTGGAAACTTTCTTGAAATCTTATCATAGAAGGCTGTAATACTTGTCGACTGAAGTTTACTCTATAGATGTAGTGCTTGAGCCCGCCGATAATCCAAGATTGGCAAATTTATGTGGCCCGTTAAATGAGCATCTTAGTCAAATGGAAAAAAGACTAGGAATCGAAATTAATAATCGTGGTAATACATTTTCTATCACTGGTGATGCCAAAGCTGCAAATGCTGCGGTAGAACTTTTGAAAGAATTATATGACTCAACTGAAAAAAACACTATTTCGCTTTCTGATGTTCATTTGCATCTGCAAGAGTCAGAGTTAGCGCGTGGTGCTGAAAAATTTCAAAATAAAAATCGTGCTTCTATATATACTAAACGCAGTGTTATCAAGGCGCGAGGCGAAAATCAAGAAAAGTACGTTAAAGCCATTGAACAGCATGATTTAGTATTCGGAATTGGTCCTGCAGGTACGGGTAAGACTTACTTGGCTGTAGCCTGTGCGGTAGAGGCTTTGGAGCGGGACAACATTCGCAAACTTGTGCTAGTGCGGCCAGCAGTAGAGGCGGGAGAGAGATTAGGGTTTTTACCTGGAGATCTTGCGCAAAAAATAGACCCCTACTTGCGCCCAATGTATGACGCTTTATATGAGATGATGGGTTTTGAAAAAGTCAGTAAATTAGTTGATAGAAATGTTATCGAAATTGCACCACTTGCATATATGCGCGGTCGAACTTTAAATGATGCATTTATAATATTGGACGAAGCACAAAATACTACAATAGAACAAATGAAAATGTTCTTAACTCGCATTGGTTTTGGTTCAAAAGCCATAGTGACTGGAGATATCACACAAATTGATCTACCAAATGCAAAAGAGTCAGGTCTTAAGCACGTGATGAGAATTTTAGATGAAACAGATGGGGTCTCCTTTTGTTCTTTTCAGGCAAAAGATGTAGTTAGGCACCCACTAGTCAAAAAAATAGTCCGTGCTTACGCAAAATATTCTGATGAGTAACTGCTTTAGATAATGCCGATTAAACTAGATGTGCAAGTTGCTTCAACGAACGCTGATATACCTGAAGATGCTCAATTCCAATTATGGGCAGACTCATTTCAACTAAGTGTAGAGACTTCTGCATGTTTGAGGATAGTGGATGAATCAGAAGTTAAAACGCTAAATTTAAAATACCGTCAAATTGATAAAGCTACAAATGTGTTGTCATTCCCAGCTGAAGTACCATCTCAAGTCAATATCAAATTTCTTGGAGATATTGTGATATGTGCTCCTGTGGTGGTGAGCGAGGCGAAAGAACAGACAAAAAATATAAATGACCATTGGGCGCATCTTTTAATTCATGGCTTGTTACATTTACAAGGTTATGATCATATTGAAGAAAATGACGCGAATAAAATGGAGTCATTGGAAGTAGAAATATTAAAATCATTAAAGATTGGTAATCCATACGAATAGCATGAGAAGTAATTCAGAAAAAAAGATAAATAAATTGGGCCTAATGGCTTCTTTGAAGTTGATATTAAATGGAACGCCGCAAAGTCATGAGCAAATCATTCAATTATTACGAAATGCAGAAAAAAATAATATCCTAAGTAAAGAAATCCTCGAAATGATAGAGGGCGCATTCCAGGTATCTAAAATTCAAGTAAAAAATATCATGATTCCTCGTTCACATATGGTTGTGGTGCGCGAAGATGCAACTTTGCAAGATATGTTGCCAATCATTATTGATTCGGCACACTCGAGATTTCCAGTAGTGGGTGATAGTCGTGATGAAGTGCTTGGGATTTTGCTTGCGAAAGACTTGCTGAGATTTTTTATTGAAGGGAAACAGGAAAAATTTGATCTTGATGATGTAATTCGTCCTGCCGTTGTTGTTCCAGAATCAAAGCGTGTAAATACATTGTTAAATGAATTTAAAGATGGTCGTAATCATATGGCTATTGTTGTAGACGAATATAGCAGTGTCTCAGGATTGGTTACAATTGAAGATGTACTAGAACAAATTGTTGGTGAAATTACTGATGAGCATGATATAGAAGAGGATCGCTATATTTTTGAGCATTCAAAAGGCCATTTTGGGGTAAAGGCACTAACACCGATTGAAGATTTTAATGAATTTTTCTCAACGCAGTATAGTGATCATGATTTTGAAACATTTGGTGGTTTAGTGCTAAGCAAATTTGGGCATTTACCAAAGAAAGGCGAAAAACTTGAGTTTGATAATTTCAAAATAGAAGTGCTAAGAGCTGACAGAAGACGTTTGCACTTGATAAATGTTTCCCAGAATCACTAGATTAAAGCGCTTCATTTGCTTATTTAAATAAGCGCTCTAATAATCTAAAAATTCAATGCAAGTTAATTATTTAAGATTATTTTTAGTTGCTATTGCTGGTGCAAGCTTGGTTCTTGCTTATGCGCCATTTTCATATTGGTGGTTGATATTTGTTTGCCCAGCAATTTTATTTGCTGTGATCGTAAAGCAGCCTATTCGAATGGCGTTGTTATATGGTTATGTGTTTGGCTTATGTTTTTTTGGTTTTGGTGTGCCGTGGACATATAACAGTATTCATGAATTTGGCCATGCACCAGCTCTACTCAGTGCAATTCTTGCTGCTTTGTTGGTCATTATTTTGGCACTGTTTCCTGCAATCACATCTGCGCTTGCGGCCAAACTTGTTTCAAAACTTAAATTCGATTTTTCTTCAGTTTTGGTTTTTGCGTGTCTCTGGGTGCTATTTGAGTGGATTCGTAGTTGGATTTTTACAGGATTTCCATGGCTATTGATTGGGCATGTGCATCACTCTGGACCATTGCAAAGCATTCTTCCTATATTTGGCTCTTATGGTGCAAGTTGGGTGAGCATACTTTTAGCATGTTTTTTCATGGTTATACTTTTTGCAAAAACAAAACAAAAAACTATTTCATTTATTTCTATTGTGGTTATCTTTTTGAGTTTATTCATTCTAAAACAAGTTAACTGGGTACAAGTCGATGATGAATCTTTAGACGTAGCACTAATTCAAGGGAATATTTCTCAGGAAATGAAATGGGATCAAACCAAGCATGTTTTTATTATGGAGAAATATCTAGAAATGAGCAGGCGTCATTTCGAAGCAGATATTATTGTCTGGCCAGAAACTGCGATTCCGACTTACTATACTTTAGTAAAAGATTCTTTTATTAAAAAAGTAGGCAAAGAAGCTTATGAAAATAAGCTAGATTTTTTAATTGGAGTATTTACCTATGATCCTGAGAATGGACGTGTGTATAACAGTGTGATGACATTAGGGAATGAGTTGAGTTTTTATCGTAAGCAGCGCTTGGTCCCGTTTGGTGAATATTTACCATTTCGAGGTTTGCTAACATTTTTAGACAAATATATTCAGCTACCGATGGCCGATATTTCCAGTGGAGAGGGTAGGCCGCTTGTAAGGTTGAAAGGCCATCCAGTTGGAACCTCAATATGCTATGAAGCGGTGTATGGCAATGAAGTGATCCGGGCACTACCTGAAGCAAAGTTCTTGGTAAATGTTAGTAATGATGCTTGGTTTGGCGATTCGCTCGCTCCGCACCAGCATCTTGAAATAACGCGTTCTAGAGCCGTAGAAACAGGTAGATTCTTATTACGCGCTACCAATACTGGAATATCTGCCATCATCAATCCTAAAGGTGAAATTATAGATAAATCGGTACAATTTCAAGGTGATGTCATTAGAGCAGTAATTTACCCATACTCAGGGATGACACTCTATGTTCGCTGGGGTAATTGGGGCATTATTCTCATCATTATGGCTTGTTTACTATTGGTTTTAAGTTATCAAAGAATAACGAGACAAAAAAATTTATAATTGAGATATCAGTTTAAAAATAGATCTAATTAGTAATTAAAATATAGTATATGTCACTTATCCCTGTCATTTTATCTGGTGGTTCTGGCTCACGTTTATGGCCATTGTCGAGAAAACTTTATCCAAAGCAATTTATTCCGCTTAAAGGTGAGAAAAGTTTATACCAAGCAACATTAGATCGTGTTTCTACTTTGAACAATGTTAGTTCAGTTATAACAATATGCAATGATGAGCATCGATTTATGGCTGCAGAGCAATCACGGCAGTCAAATATTCAAGGTGCGGATATTATCTTAGAACCTGTTGGCCGTAATACGGCTCCCGCAATTGTCATTGCAGCATTACATGCACTAAGCAAGCAGCAGGACCCATATTTATTAATATTGCCAGCTGATCACATTATTGACGATCAAACACAATTTTCATCTGCGGTAGAGATTGCATATCGATCAGCAGAAAAAAGTCTCGTAACCTTTGGTGTGGTGCCAACACGTGCAGAAACAGGATTTGGTTATATTAAATTTCAGAAAAGTAATGCATCAAATAAATCATTTCCAGTAATTGAGTTTGTTGAGAAACCAAATGGTGATGTAGCAAAATCTTATGTCGATAGCGGGGATTATCTATGGAACAGTGGCATGTTTTTATTTCGTGCTGCGAACTTTTTGCAGGAAATTGAAAATTATCATCCAGAAATTGTAGCTGCATGCAAACGAGCATATGAACAAGCAGAGAAAGATCTTGATTTTATACGTTTAAATGAAGATTCATTTTCAAAAGCAGAAAATATTTCCATCGATTATGCGGTAATGGAAAAAACAGATTGTGCTGCAGTAGTTCCTCTAGAGAGTGATTGGAGTGATGTGGGATCATGGCATGCGCTATGGGAATCATTTGTGCGCGATCAAAATAATAATGCTACTCACGGCGATGTCGTAGAAGAAGATTGTAAAGGATGCTTTATACATTCAAACCATCGTCTTGTTGCAGCGGTTGGCGTACAGAATCAAGTTATTGTCGAAACTGCAGATGCGGTGTTGGTAGCGCCTAGAGATAGGGCGCAAGATGTTAAAGAAATTGTGAATAGGCTCAAGTCTGATAAACGAGATGAAGTAGATATCCATCCCAAGGTGTATCGTCCATGGGGCGCTTATGAAACCATTGATATCGAAGATCGTTTTCAGGTGAAGCGCATCACGGTAGACCCTCTGCAAAAATTATCCTTACAAATGCATCATCATCGTGCTGAGCATTGGATCGTAGTGAAAGGCACCGCAAGAGTGACTTGCGGGGAAGAAGAATTTCTGCTGAGTGAGAATGAGTCTACCTATATACCGATTGGTACTAAGCATCGATTAGAGAACCCTGGCAAAATTCCATTGGAGTTAATCGAGGTTCAATCTGGGACTTACTTGGGTGAAGATGATATTGAGCGTTTTGATGATGATTATGGCCGATGAAGTCTGAGTGCGTTATAAATTATTTCTTTTCTTATAAACAAACTAACAATTTCTTATACATAGCGCTTAAAGATTGAGCTAAAGCGTTTTAAACTGTTATGCTGCTCGACTTTTGGAATGATGAAATTTGTCCCTAATGAGTGATTCTTATAATCCACAAGAAATTGAGCATTTAGTTCAGCAAAGCTGGGAAGAGCAACAGGCATTTAAGGCAATAGAAGACGAGAAGAAGGAAAAATTCTATTGTCTATCTATGTTTCCCTATCCAAGTGGCCGCTTGCATATGGGGCACGTAAGAAATTACACCATCGGTGACGTCATTAGTCGTTACCAACGAATGCAAGGCAAGAACGTAATGCAACCCATGGGTTGGGATGCATTTGGATTGCCAGCAGAAAATGCCGCGATTAAGAATAAAGTCCCCCCCGCAAAGTGGACATATGAAAATATCGATTATATGCGAGCGCAGCTCAAACGCTTGGGCTTTGCTTATGACTGGGGTCGAGAATTAGCTACTTGTCATCCAAAATATTATCGTTGGGAGCAATGGTTTTTCACCAAGCTATATGAGAAAGGCTTGGTCTATAAGAAAAAAGCCACAGTCAACTGGGATCCGGTTGATCAAACTGTGCTTGCAAATGAGCAAGTCATTGACGGTTGTGGTTGGCGCTCAGGGGCAGTTGTTGAACGCAAAGAAATTGAACAGTGGTTTTTAAAAATTACTGCATATGCAGATGAGTTGCTTAGTGATATAGAGCAGCTTAAAGGTTGGCCCGATCAAGTGAAGACCATGCAACACAATTGGATCGGTCGTTCGGAAGGTGTTGAAATTAGATTTGATGTTCCAGAGCATGCATCTTTAAGCGTATATACCACTCGACCCGATACCTTGATGGGAGTGACCTATGTCGCTATTGCAGCTGAGCATTCGCTTGCACAGTTTGCTGGAAAAAATAATCCTAAGGTTCGTGAATTCATAGATAGTTGTAAACAAACGAAAGTGTCTGAAGCGGAAATGAGCACGCTTGAGAAGCGTGGCATTGATACAGGTTTATTTGCAATTCATCCTATAAGCGAAGAGGAGATACCAATCTGGATCGCTAATTTTGTGCTAGCAGAATATGGCTCAGGTGCTGTTATGTCTGTGCCGGCACATGATCAACGCGATTGGGAGTTTGCAAATAAATTCGGTTTAAGCATTAAGCCTGTCATTGCGAAAAATAAAAATGATGCTCAAGTAGACATATCGAAAAGTGCATTTACTGAAAAAGGTTGGCTGTTTAATTCGCAGTCTTTTGATGGATTAAGTTCACAACAAGCTTTTGAAAAAATTGCAACACATTTAGAGCAACAAAGCAAAGGCAGTAAACAAATAAACTACCGATTACGTGATTGGGGTGTATCACGTCAACGTTATTGGGGTTGTCCAATCCCCATGATTAATTGCGAAAAATGTGGCTCGGTACCTGTTCCTGAGTCTGATTTACCTGTTTTACTACCAGAAGATATTGATTTCGATGGCGCTAGTTCACCTTTAAATAATTTAAAAGAGTTCATTGATGTTGAATGTCCAACTTGTGGGGCAACTGCTAAAAGAGAAACTGATACTTTTGATACATTTTTTGAATCGAGCTGGTATTTCGCACGCTACTGTTGTGTAGATAACGATAAGGATATGTTGGATGAGCGTGTAAAATACTGGATGCCAGTGGATCAATATATTGGTGGCATCGAGCATGCCGTGCTGCACTTATTGTATGCCAGATTTTTTAATAAACTCATGCGCGACCATGGCTTGTATCAATCAGACGAACCTTTTAAAAATCTTTTAACGCAAGGGATGGTGTTGAAAGATGGTGCCAAAATGTCAAAATCAAAAGGCAATACTGTTGATCCAGAAGCATTGATCAATAAATTTGGTGCCGATACGGTGCGTTTGTTTGTGATGTTTGCCGCTCCTCCAGACCATTCACTTGAATGGTCAGATACAGCGGTAGAGGGTGCATATCGTTTTATAAATAAGTTATGGAGGCTTGTGCAGACTTTTTGTGAACACTGTACTGAAAAATCTGAATTAACAAATAGTGAATTGACACAAGAGCAAAGTAATCTGCGACGTAAGGTGCATGAGACAATCAAAAAAGTCACGGACGACGTGGGCAGGCGTTATACTTTTAATACCGCAATCGCCGCTAATATGGAACTTAGTAATGAATTACAGAAGTTTAAAGATCATTCACCACAAGGATTGGCAATCTATAAAGAGGCATTAGAGTCAATTGTGCTGATGCTCTCTCCAATTATCCCACATGTATGTCAGGTGTTGTGGCAACAGCTCGGTAATCAACATGCAGTGCATGAAGCGCAATGGCCAATTGTAGATGAAGATGCCCTGAAAAAAGATCTTATTGAATTAGTGGTGCAAGTGAATGGTAAAAAACGTGCTAGTATTTCAGTGACATCAAATGCGAATAATCAAGATATAGAGACAATTGCATTGAATGATACAAATGTACAAAGAAGCATTGAAGATAAAAATGTGGCTAAAGTGATTATTGTTCCGGGTCGTTTGGTTAATATTGTAGTTAAATAGCAGTGTTTTTTTATATGTTTAAATCATCATTCTTTATTTTTTCAATCTTTGTTCTATGTGCATGTGGTTTTCATTTGGCAAGTGAAGGTGAATTTAGCGATGAGTTAAGCAACACTTATGTTGAAGCTATTTCATCCAGCAAAGAACTGGTTCGATTAGTAGAAAAAAACCTTAGGTCAAATAATATCAATGTTGTGTCTGAGCAGGAAGCAACAGCTAGATTGCGTGTTTTAAATGAAGAAAAAGAAAAAGTTGTACTTACGCTAGATAATGATGGCAAAGCACGTGAATATGAGTTGATATTGCGTATTACATTTGAAGTTCAACGTGCAGATAAGAGTCACTTACTTAAACAACAAGTTATCGATCTGAATCGCGATTTTGTATTTGATAAAAGTGATTTGCTTGGTGCAAATGAAGAAGAACAAGAATTGTTTTCTGAGATGCGAAATGATGCAGCAAAATTGATAATTTATCGATTACAGACAATCTAATTTGAGTCTTTCAATCAAAGCTCGCCAAAAATTATTTTTGCTATTGCTGAAGAGTCAAGGTCTTCGCTTTCATTTTCAACAATTTGTTTTAAATATTGCATAGCCATTTCCGCGCCCGCGAGAGAAATATTGTTTTGTTTCGCGCTATTCAATGCGATACCCATATCTTTATAATGCAGTGAGGCTTTGAAGCCCGGTTTATAATTGTTATCTAACATTCTTTGGCCGTGCAGATCTAATACTCTGCTATTAGCAAATCCACCTAATAACGCTTCTCTTACTTTTGCAGGATCTACATTTGAAGATTTTGCTAATAGTAATGCTTCAGCGACGGCAGCTATTGTCTGAGCAGCTAAAATTTGATTACATGATTTTGCAACTTGCCCAGCGCCATGGTCGCCCACATGTACGATGTTTTTACCAAGTATTTCAAAAATCGGTAGGGCGCGTGTAAAAACATCAGTTTTTCCGCCAACCATTATTGATAAGGTCCCATCAATCGCTCCAACTTCGCCTCCTGAAACGGGCGCATCTAACATATCAATATTTTTTTCCGCTAATTGCCCAGCAATTGTTCGAGTCACTTCAGGTGAAATTGTGCTCATATCAATGATTAAATTTTCCGCTTTCGCTCCATGGATTAGTCCTAGATCACCCGTGATAACATCAATTACGTCCGGGCTATCTGCAACACATGTGATGGTGATTTCGCAATGCTTGGCTAAAGTGTCAATGCTTGGATAAATTTCAATTTGTTTGTTATTTAAAAAAGGAGCGAGAGATTTTGCTCTACGCGCATACAAACCAAGTTGATGGCCTGCGTTGAGTAAATTGTTTGCCATGGGTTTACCCATGATACCAAGGCCAATTAGGCCAATTCGTTGACTTCTCATAAGAATAGTTTTCTAGAAAGTAAATTCGGAATTAAGCTTAGCAGATACACTAAGATTATTTAAAAATTTTCGAATTAACTTGATTTAGTCAGAGTCAGTATTATCTTGGCTTGAACGAATATTACTGATAACAGAACTGAGCGCTAGATCAAAGCGGTTGCTTTCGCTTATCAATGTGCTTTTTCCAGCAGAATAGTCATCGAGGAAAGTTTGTAAATCAATCTCAAATCGGTAATCACCGGATCGATCAATAAACGTTAAATGGTTAGTATCTGTATTTGCGCTAGAGTATTTAAGTCTTCGTTTAGCCTTTTCTTCACCTTGGTAAACTTCTAGCCAAACTCCAGGTACGATACCAACTGGCAAATGATCCGAAACATTGAGTTCTATCTCAATCTCCTGACTTTCCTCTGGTTCCTCACTGGTTTCAATTTGTTGTGAAGATTTGCTATCAGCTGATTCATTATTCGTGAGTGTCGACTGAACTTCATCTTCATTTTCTGATTGCGGCTCTTCTTTTTGATTAATGACAGCATCTTCATTTAAGCTGTCCTCTTTTTCGATTACTTCGGGAATATTATCTTGTATCTGCTCATCTTTATCGAGGTGTTTCTCAGATTGAACAGATAAATTCTTAAACAAATTAATAACATTGCTTTGTTGATTGCTTTCGTCTGCAACATCTTCGTAATTAGTATTATCTTCTGCTACTTCTTCTGATTCTTTTTCAATTTTTCGTAATTGAGTCAAATACCAAACTTCAGCAGCTTCTAGAACCTCATCAAATTCCTCGGTTTGACGAGAAAAATGTTCAAGATCGATTCGAATCTTATTAAAGAAATTTTCTGGCTCATGTATATATTTATTAATCTCCTCAAGCGTGTGTATGCCTTGTGAAACCTCTATTGCTCTACGTAAAGTACGCACAGAGTTACGCCACTCGCGTGATGAGCGACCATGATTCATATAGATGTATGCCATATGTGGCGCCCAGCATTTTAAGCTGAACTCTAGTATTTGATTGGGGATAACTTTATTTTTTGAGAACTTCTTAATTGTATGGATAACAATCCGCTTGGCTGAAGATCTCTTAGAATTTTGCTTATAGGTGCTTTCTTTTTGCTGATCTAGTTTTTCTTCAAAATTACCATCAAGTTTATTTATTTCATCTAGTGCTTGAGAAAATATTTGCACATCTGTTTCAAAATAATCAGTAACATTTTTGATAATCTCTTTGAGTCTTAAAAAGAGGATTTCATCATTTCCACTTACACTGAGTCCTATTGAGGTCAATTTGTTAAGTAATTGTCTAGCAGGATGCCTAGCGTTTTGAAAAAAAGTAAAGTCAATCAGTGCGAGTTTGATTGTTGAAATTTGAAGTTTGGCCAACAGTGCTTTTATTGCATCACTTAGTGAATCATCATCTAGAATTACCTCATAGATGTTGCTTACAAAATCAATTACTTTTTCTTCATTATCAACAATTTCAATTGCATCTAATGCACCTTTTTCATGTAAAGTTCTACGAACAGCGGTTTTGATTTGTTTGGCCTGAAATATTGCATTACTCGCAGCCTCTACTTTTTGCACGCTCGATAATGCTCGAACAAATTGTCGCCTTTGTGCAGCAGAGGAATTAGATTGAGTTCCGGGTCTATAAGGTTGCAGTAATAAATTGATCGTAGCTTCATCAAGGCCTGTCTGCCCAGGGCCATATACATCCATTACAGAATTTTTATCTAGGATCTCCTCATTATTGTCATGATTCGATTCAAACTCCTGGTTCCACATGTCTTGCTCAACGGGAGCAAAAAATTGTCCGGTTGACATGCTCATCATGGCTGGATCTGAGTTGTTATCGTTCTCAGGTTCAATAACTGTGTTTGTAGAAGAAGGAGTGCTAAAAGGCTCGACAGCTTCAATTCCTACGTCTAATAGGAATGAATGCATAGCTAAATAGAAGTCGTTCAAGTTAGGCGAGATATTATGGTATAGCAGTTTGCTAATTAAAATTTTGCCATCAACATGGATGTTGAGTGGGGAAAGACTATTCAGGAAAAGTTTGTAAAAGTCATCAGGATGTAAACAATTCGTGTTAAATGCTTGCCGTGCACGAAAGGATAGTTCTTCTAATTGTAACGATAATTTACCAAGGATATCTTCATGTCGTTTTACACTCCGCTCAATAAGCTGATCTACAGCTAGTGTCAATTCAATAAGATCTGTATCTATTGACTGAATTTCGCTATGGTGAATTAAGCGCGAATCCTGAATAATTGTGTTTGAAGTGTAAAAACGTGATTCGAGCTCAACATAAAATTCTGAACTAACAATATGCCTTCTTTCTAAAAATGCATCAAATGATTGATTACATAATTTGTTGCTAGTTTCGGTGACTTGAATACGGTAATTTTCATCTCCAGCTGATGTGAAGCTTTCTTCTAAAACAGCATTTAGAAAATTTTTAAGATTTGTGTGAACAATCTCTACGACTTTGTCGTAATCGATTTCTCCCTCTACATCAAATATTTCTTGTAAATTTTGCTCAGGCATTTATTCGAAAATTGTTATAAATATCTATATTTTTCCAAGAATTAGTGTAGGTTATTCCAGCTGAACATAATGAAAATTGGCAATCGCTTAATCTAGGCCATTGTGCCGTTCATCGGCTATCGTGTACCCTGTGCTATAGGGCATAGATTTCCAGAGATATATAGAGACTGAACGGATGCAAATACGCTTTTCTCAGCTAAAAAATACCTTATCAAATTCAGCCATTGGGCCTTTGCTTGTTAGTGGTGATGAGCCATATCAACATATGCTTGCGTGCGATATGTATCGCAAAAAAGCGAAAGAGTTAGGTTATGCCGAGCGTAAAATCTTAACCGTTGAATCAGGATTTGATTGGTCTGAGTTAGCGCAAGAACAAAACAATATGTCTTTGTTCGGTGATCGCACATTGATCGATTTGCGTATACCAAATGGAAAGCCAGGCGCGACTGGTTCAAAAGCTATTATTAATTTTATCGATAATCTGCACGATGATATTTTGCTCTTGGTCCAAGTGCCAAGGTTGGATCGAAGTGCAATTAATTCTGCATGGGTTAAAGCCTTGGATCGATCAGGTTCCGTTTTGCGTGTTTGGCCTTTGAATGAAATGGATACGCGTCGCTGGATCCAACAGAAATTGCAAGCAAAAAGCTTGAGAGCAAGTAGTAACATCGTAGAATTTATTACTCAGCAGGTAGAAGGAAATTTACTTGCAGCCATGCAAGAAATTGAAAAAATTGCTTTGATCAGTGAATCTAAAAATTTAGATGATAAAAATATTCATGAGATCTTAAGTAATAGCAGCCACTATTCATTGAACGAATTAATGGAAGCGGTAATGAAAGGTGATGTATCAAGAATCATACGAATTGTTAATGGGTTAAAAAAAGAAGATGCTGCACCACCATTACTATTATGGGGGCTTACAGAAC
>JBCCEI010000042.1:0-14691 GCA_039030355.1 Pseudomonadota bacterium
GAATGAGCCTAATCTCGCTGCTTTATAAGTTGCTGGGTACCAATTAGGTGCCTTCGTGAAGGCTTGAGCCGTATGCAGTGAAAGTTGCACGTACGGTTCTTAGGAGGGCGACACTTGGTAACAGGTGTCGTCTATCCGACAGAAACAAGTTGAAATACTACTCATGTTTTTATTACATTAAAACATGAGTAAATAAAAAAGGAGTAGCACGCTACTCCTTCAGGCTCGCCTTACATTATCGTTAGTAATACGCCTTTGCATGACCACAATAGAAAAGTATATTTGCGTACAATTCCCTCACTAGTATTATCAGAGTGAACCCTGACTACCCAGACATTAAGTAGTGAGCCGGCAACGTGCGGCTCGCAGTGAATTTAGAAAAAGCGATTAAGGGGCTACATTTATTGTTTGGAGTATATAAATGGTGCAATGGGATCACTTAGCTTTGTAACTAAGTTGGCCTTATCTTTTGGGTCATCAAACCACGCATATCTAACAGCAGCGGGGTTACTAACACTTTCACTCCAAGCGACTAGTAAGTTACCAACAAGCCTAGTTTGTGCACTGTAAAATTTTCCTTGCTGGTCCCCTACCTCAATTCCAATGGCATTGGCTGCAACCGACTTATTTACCATAATTGTATCTGTGAATCTGATCACAATTTGTGTGTTTCTAAAGCTAACCTTATCAATTGCTGCATCTACATATTGATTTATGTTTCCGTAAATCTTGTAGAGTATTGATCTTGCAATCCTTTCAGCTAAAGGGTGCTTTTTCTTAGGATGGACATCTTCGGCCTCACCTTGATCATAACTAACAACTAAAGAAACATTCGATAGTTCATTTGCAACTTCGCTTTGTAGTTGCCTGTACTCAGCCCATGGGCGGTTTAGTCCAGGTAATTGAACAATATAAAACGGTAATGAAGGTTCATCCCAGGTTTGGCGCCATTCTTTAATCAGTGTTTTTAGTTTTAGTTTGTTTAAATCTTTTGAAAAGTAAGGTTCAAGCTTTTGACTTTCAGTCATCGGTGCATTCGATTCACCTTGATACCAAATAACTCCTTTTATCTGAAAAGGTGAAAGAGGTTTAACACTTGAATCAAAAATAAAGCCAGGTTCATAAGGATGATGCGCTAATTTTTTTAAAGGAAACTGCTCTGTCCATGAAGATAAATTATAGAGTGCTCGGTCTCTGCACCATGGCATAATACTCTTTATCCAGTCGTTAGCTAAAGGTGCCAATTCAGGGATAGAGGCTAATGTTTGTTTACTAATAAAGTTTTCAGTCATCGTACCGCCGACGGATATATTTATAATACCCACGGGGACATCTAACTCTTTTTGTAATTTAGCTGCAAAATAGAAAGCAACAGCCGAAAAAGTAGCATTGCTTTGTTGCGAACTCAGTTTCCAACCATCTGTTTTTAAATAATTAGATTCATTGAGTTTGGCTAATTTATCGACTGAAAAAACAACCTCATCAGGGTAAAAGTCATCGTTATAATAATCCAGCAAGCGAATCACATTATTACTCGATTTAGCTAACTCACTATCTGCACCAACAGTTTTACTAACTTCAAAGCGCATGTTTGATTGTCCTGCAGCCAACCATACTTCGCCAATGAGTACATCTTTAAAGACCTTATGACTATTAGATGTAGTAATAATCAAATCACTTGCCTCGTAACCACCGTCCATGGCATCAAGTAATACTTGCCAGTCTCCATACTCATTCGCTTTAGTCGTTTTCAATTGCTTGGCATAACTAACTTCAATAACCTGCTCTGGTTCAGCCTTGCCCCAAATAGGTATGGATTTTTTTTGCTGTAAAACCATATGGTCACTAAATACACTCGGCATTTCCAAACAAAACCCGGATGTAATAGAGCTAATAATTAAACTTAAATACAAAATCACTTTAAATTTAGTCATACCAAGCCTCTGTATTAACTTACTTTATTAGCAAATGATTTAAAGTTAATCGCCTCAAGCTCAGCTGACATTGCTTTAAACTCATCATCAGAAAGGTTTTGGAATGGAGTACGGTTACCACCTAAATCTAAACCTATTACTTTCATAATTTGTTTCCCAGCAACGATATTGCCTCTAAACTTTGCGATAACATCAATTAAATCAAGTGACTGATATTGAAGCTGTTGTGCTTTTTCCAAGTCACCCTCAGCAAACGCTTTCCTTATACCTGTATATAAGTCAGCGGCATAGTTAAATGTGCCACCTATACAACCAGTCGCTCCACCAAAGGCTAGTGAAGGAAGCAGTGTTTCATCTTGTCCATGCAGCATATCGTACTTGCCATTTTCATAGCGTCTGCACTGTGTATACTCGTATAAGCTTTCGAAAGTATATTTAATACCTGCAAAATTAAGAATTCTGTTATCTACAGCTTTTAATAAAGCAAGCATAGAGATGTTTACACCGGTAAAGGCCGGAATATGGTAATAGTAAAATGGCAGTTCAGGGGTTACTGAAGCGATTTGCTCACAGTATGCTGCTAACTCTTCAACACGATTGATCTTTGGAAAAAGTGGCCCCATCACACTTGTTGCATACGCGCCAATTTCAGCTGCATGCATAGCAAGCTTTTGGCTAGTACGAACGCTATTACTACCAACATGAACGATAACTTTAAAATTCTCAGGCGCGGCATTTACCCACGCTTGAGCACAATCCATGCGTTCTTCATCAGTTAATAAATGCCCCTCGCCTGATGAGCCATTAACAAAAACACCTGATACTCCATGATTTACCAACATTTCAATATATCGAGGGATAACTGACAGGTTGATACTGCCATCGTCGTTAAACGCTGTGAATGGCGCGTTGATTAACCCATTAATTTTTTGCATTTTGTTTCCTTATTAATAAAACTGTTCACCCTGGATCCAGGTATTTTTGACGTGATATTCACCGTTACTTTCTTGCCCGAGCAACACAAAATTAGCATCAGCACCAACAGCTATTTGTCCAATAGATGTCGCTAATCCTAGGAGTTGTGCAGGGTAACGGCTTGCCATGTTTATTGATTCAGCAAAAGACGTGTTCAGCATTTTTCGGCTATTATTCACAGCGCTAATCATGTCTAATGCTGAACCAGCTAATTGACCTGTATGACTTACAAGCTTGTCTTGTGCTAATGAAATTTGATGACCATCAAAGTGAAAGGCCTGCTGCTGACTTCCGATAGTCGACATAGCATCTGTGACTAAAATTAGTTTTCCCTTCGGCTTTGCTCTGTAAGCGACTTTCGCGACTGCAGGGTGAACATGATGACCATCTAAAATTATTCCAGTCCAGCATCGGTCATCACTAAGTGCCGCCCCGACCATATTTGGATCTCTTGAAGTTAGCTGCGACATTGCATTGAATAAATGTGTGAAGCCAATAGCTCCTGCTTCGATACATTTAACAACATCTTCATATTCAGCATTTGAGTGACCAAGGCACACAATGACCTCATGTTCGACAAGATAACTAATTTGGGCCGGTGAAATTGATTCTGGAGCCACAGTTACCATTACTTTCCCTAAGTCATTGCGACAATATATCTTCAGCTCATCTTCTGTGATCTTGCGAATGTGTTGACTATTGTGGATACCCTTCTTAACGATGCTTAAATGAGGGCCTTCAAAGTGAACACCTGCGATACCTGGTATTTCTTGCTTAATAGCTTTACTGACAATTTCAGCAGCCTCTTGCAATTTTGCAATGTCACTTGTGATCAAAGTTGGCAATAGGCTTGTTGTGCCAAACATTGCATGCGCTTTAACCATTTTTTGTAGGGTTTCTAACGTTGTTTCATGGTTAAATAATGCACCGCCACCGCCATTAACTTGAGTGTCAATAAAGCCCGGTACCATGACACCATCTAGCTCAATACAAGACTCATGGTAGTAAGTAACTATTTCTGCGACTTTGCCATTAACAACCCTTATTGCTTTATCATCATGAAATTGCACACCATCAAAAAGTTGAGTAGGTTTAAATATCATCGGTCTTCCATTATTTGTAATGTGGGCATACCGCCCACATCTGAACTGAGCAAGGTTAGAAGTTAAGCTTTAGGCCCGCATAAAATGATCGACCATATAAGTCATAAGCGGTACCGTTAGTTAGCGTACCAACCTGATAATACTTATGGGTTTGCGTAAGCTGTGGAGGCTGTTTATCAAAAACATTTTTAATGCCAAAATAGGCGTTAATTGAGTCAGAGAAGCTATAGCTGATGCGCGCATCATGATATGTACGAGATTCAATCTCATTTAACTCATCTGTCATCAAGGTGTTGTCGTTACGGTCTTTAGTGCTGTCCCAATAACGTAATTGCCAATAAAGATTAAAGTTTTCGATACTATATGAAGCGTTGATATTAAAGCGTAGTTTTGGAAATAACACTTCACCTTCAAGATGCTGTGTATCGCCAGATTCTATACCCGTAATGCTGTATTCATCGATGTAGTTGGCTGCTAACCCAAGATATAAATCACCGACATCTAAGTTTGTTTGATACGAAACATCTAAATCAATACCACTGGTTTTGATAATGTTTTCATTACCTGAAGCTGAGTTAACATCTAGTGCGGCACCTGAACGGCCATCACGACGAACTAACCCTCCACAATTTGCATCAAATTCACTAGGGTCAACACTGTAACAACGATTTAAAATAACTGTGCGGTCTGTTTTAGCAATTGCGTCATCAATTTCTATATCGTAATAATCAATCGACATCTGTAAGTCGTCTAACCACTCAGGTGTTAATACGATACCTAACGTTAGCGTGTCAGCTTTCTCTTCTTTTACGTTTTCAGAACCACTTAATAGACCTGAAGTATTCTGGCTTTCAACTTGTGTAAGAACAAATGCTCCATCGCTATCAATACGGTTTTGGATTGCACTTATAGAACGACAGTTATCAGCAATGTTGCCAGTATCTGCATTGCTAATACCATTACATGGGTCTACAACAAATGCTGCTGTTGCGGTACCACCTGCGAAAAGGTCACTCACATTAGGTGCTCTCACTGCTGTTGCTAAAGCACCACGCAATTTAATTGAATCTGAAATTGGAGCATCGATACCAATAGTCCAGTTAGTCGTGGTTCCAACAGATGAGTAATCACCTACGCGTACAGCAAAATCAAGATTAAGTTGCTCTAAAATTGGAACGTGCAGTTCAGCAAAAACGTCAACAACATCAAATTCCCCTTTTGTTTTTGCAATTCGACTGCCACGCACTATTCCTGCTTGCCTTAATGGATCTGGAGTCTCTTGACCTTTTTCTTTACGGTACTCAACACCAGCAGCAAAACCTAGGTTGTTTACATCATCACTGAAAGCAAAATCAATATCGCCAGCAATGACTGATGTCACAACATATTGTTCGATTGAACCGTTTAACCCTGTATCTGCTGCAAGATAATTTACGGCCTCTTGCGAGATACCATCATATGCAAATGGATTAAACGGGACACAACCACTAATGCGAGCAATATCATCGGCACATTGATATCCGCCGGCTCCGTCACTTTCAATATCCAAAGCATAACGAGCACGTTCAAGGTTGATATCACCATGATTTTTTTGGTTTTGATCTGTAACACCATAGGTGGCGCTAACATTCAGATAAATACTATCTGTAAGGTCATATTCGTAATCACCTGCAACGCGAAATGTCGAACGCACATTTTCAGCACCACGGTCACCGAATTCATATAATCGACGGAAGGTTAAGCTCACATCGTCTAGATTAGTTATACCATCTTGCAATAAGGCATTACCTAAATCAGTACCTGCAAACCAAGGGTGCGTCGCAATATCTATCCCTGTAGTGCCACCACGTGATAACTTGAAGATATCGTTGCGTGTATCAAGAGGAATAGGTTCCATGCGAGTGCGTGACTCAACTCGCGAGTAATTTGCGGTAAAGTTAAGACGTGATTTATCATCCAAATCAAGTGATAACCCCGTTGCAGCAAATGTCCTATTCAATGGAGTGATCATTGAACGGTATTCATGGAAATTAAATGCATCTGATGTTTCAACATCACCAGTTCGTACAAATGGAGTGCCATCACCTTTATAATCACCAATTCGGCCTTCAGGGATATGTGATGAACCAACAAACTGCGGCGTATCAGCCAGACCATCACCATCGGTGTCAACAGAGTCTAAATGAACACTTGAATAATCTCGGTCTGTTGCTTTTAGACCTTCATCATCAGAATAACCTAGAGAGAACCAAGCATTTCCGCTATCGAAGTTATGGCCCACTGTAAACTCTAAATCTGTAGTACCTGCGGCACCGGCTTCTGTTTCACCCTTTTGTAATTTAACCGCTACGCCATCAAAGTTCTTTTTCAGAATAATATTCACAACACCTGCGATTGCATCTGAGCCATAAGCTGCAGATTGACCGCCGGTTAATACTTCAACACGTTGAATCATTGTTGTAGGAATAGTATTTAGATCTACACCATACCCTGAACCAACAGACATCCCTGACACATAACGTTTACCGTCAACTAAAACTAGCGTTCTTGAAGAGCCTAAATTTCTTAACGCTATAGTATTCAGGCCACCATCCTGCTCACTTGAGTTTGAACTTGAAGATGTTGTATCACCAACAATTGATGGAATTTTACCGAGTAAGTCACCAACGTTAACGGCACCTACCCCCTCGATATCATCAGAATCTACAACTTTGATAGGTGATGGAGATTCGAAATCACCTTTTCTAATGTGTGAACCTGTTACTAGAATTTTTTCAACCTCTGCTGTTGCTTCAGGTTGCTCCTCTGCAAATGCAAAGTTACTTGCTGCAGCTCCAACACAAATGCTGAGGAGCGATTTTGAAAATAGCGTGGTCAGTTTATTACTCATGTGATGTACCCCGTTGATAGATTATGATCAGCTTCAAGCTGTATTATTGTTAACCTGTTATACCAGCATACCAATTGTTCAGTTTTTGTCAAAAGGATCTAACAGAAAAATACAATATTTTTGTAATGTATTGATAAATATAAAATTTAAAAGTAGGCTATCATGGAGAAAATCCATTGATTGCCTACTGGAAGGGGAAGATTAATTAACTGCGTTGATATTTAAATTGATAAATTTAATATGAGTGCTGCCTGTAGCCTCATATAAAACAGCTATTGTTCCATCACTTAGAGTTATGATGTCAGAGTATGCACTGAAGCCATAAACGATTTGAGTAGGAGAATTAAAGCTCACTCCTTCGTCTTCGCTCACCCAGATACCTAAATCATATCGATTAGCGCCTGCAGGGTTACCAATTGGTGCCGACACTAAAATCTTATTCTCTGCATCTCCCTGAACAGTCGAACTAAAGCGCGTTATACCAATATCGACTTTAGACACAACAAGATCATGAGTTGTTTGCTGCCAAGTAATTCCGCCATCATTACTTAAAAAGTGATAACGTGTACCGACTGCAGAGCCATCATTTCTGGCTGTCATCAAAATTCGACCGTCATTTAGCTCAACAAAGTCTGCTTCTGTAGGCCCTGAAATTGGGGTTAGGCTTCCTTTATCCCAACTTGCTCCATTATCATCACTGAACACACTCACAACATAAAATAAACTATCAGAGGCACGCACAATAGCAGGGAAAATAAGCCGACCATTGTGACTTCCTTGCGCTGAAGACTGCCATTTTAGTTGTATACCATGACCTGGGCCAGCATTAATTGAACGCCAAGTAGGGTCTTTAACTTCATCACTAACGTTAACGGTATTTGACCACGTTTGTCCGTTGTCAGTGCTTGATTTAAAAAGTAGGTAGTTAGGATCATCTGGACCAGTACAGTTGCCATTTTGTGCGCACAAATCGAGCCACTGAGTGTAAAAAACAAATATAGTGTTAGTTGACTCATCAACTAAAGGTCTAGGGTCAGAAAAGTCGTATTGTGAACTTTCTTCGATAATTTGCACCGGTTGCCAAGTTTTCCCTAAATCTAAAGAGCGCTTGAGTGAGATATTTATTAAACCACTTGCACCAGGATCAGCTCCATTAGGACGCCCCTCACTAAAAGCCAAAAGCGTATTATCTTGAGACTGAACAATAGATGGTATACGGTAGTTAGACATACCATTTATACCTTCAGCGCCACCTACGAATACACTGCTAAGTGCTATCGGCTGAGTGCTATCAGTTACTTCAAAGCGAACATTTTTGTAATTTGCAACACCACTTGTGCCTGATGAACCATTGCCAAAGACGATGACATTTTGATTTGATGCTGAGCCTGACCAACTAGTTACTTTTTCACCATCAAACCAAAAAGTGGCTTGTTGAGAACTTGCATCATATTTTACTTCATAGTCATGATATTGATCTGAGCCTTGCTGCGAAACTAGTGTGTATTGTGCATCACCCTCAACATCAGCAACGAGTGCACCACTTGAATCAATTTTCAAATTAACTAAGTAACGTTTATTACCATTTGCATAGTAATTTGTAATGTAGGAACCAGACAGGACTTTAACTGTACTAGACATAGACCAGCCATAATTTGTCGCGTCTAAGTTTGTTTGTGAGTCAGGAATAACTTCCCACTCGGCTTTACCAGCACTACCATCGGCTTGCCATACAGTATCACCATTATCATCTAGCAAACTACCTTGCCCTTGAAGGGTGGAGTCATTTGTCCAACCTAACAAATCAGGCGAAGCATCTAAGTTACTATTAAATAGAGCAACAACATTATTTGGGCGAGTTTTTAAGGCTGCTTCAGCTTTACTTAATATAGAAGAATAGATTTCAGTACTTGATATTTCTCCAGAGAAATACCATTGACCGCCACCATTATCTTCGTTTCGACCTATGTTCATAGAACTTAGACTGTCGACACTATTTAAAAATGAAGTCGATGAGTTTTGAGCTAGCAATTCACCATCTACGAGAATGCTAGTACCATTTTCATCAGTTAAAACCACCGTTTTATGTTCACGGTTATCATTAAACGCCTTTGTTGTTTTCAAGTTATTTATGAAGGCGCCGTTTTCTCTGGCATGGATGCGTAATGTACCATCTCCGTCGATTACTAATGCATATTCGCTTGATGCCTCGTTCGCATTGGATACGCTGAATAATGTTCCAGTTGTTCCTGTTGCTTTAAAAGCTGAATAGATACTGCCTTTAGTTAAGGAGTTAACTAGATCTAAATCAGAATCAAGTGATACATACGTAGAAGATCCATTAAAACTAGTTGTTGATGTGTCCCATTGCTTAACAAGTTCAGCATAAGCTAATGAGCTATTTAGGAGTAAGAAGCTAGTCGTTAAAAAGCTAGCTCCGATCGTATTTCTCATGTTTTCCTCACATTCTAATAAAGCCCTTACAATGAAGGGGTAACTTTATTACGTGACTAAACAACAAAATTAGTTACGCAAAGTGGTTGTCATCACAACAGCAAAAGCGTGAACCTTTATATGAGACACTGGTATAATAGGTCAACAGTTACACCTTTAGAATACGAAAAAACTCTTAATGTTTATTTTTTGTTAATTATTAATGCTCGATATATGGCCGGCGTTCTCTCTACAGCTTTAATCTCTCCAGATAACCAATATACAAACTTCTGATCTAAAACCGTCTGTAATGGCCCTGCGCCACCATAAAATGGCACACGTTTATTCAAAGTAAGCCATTCATTATTTGGAATATTGAAAATAAATTGCTGGCGGCTGAAGTTAAATTTCTCAGGTGACATTGCAAAATATTTTTTCTTAAAATTAATTAACTCTTCACCTTCCAACGTAGTGAGTTGTTTTAAGGCATCATCAAATACATTTTTATTCACCCCCCCCAAGATCAAAACATGCTGGTCATCCAAAGCTAATGCGCTTCCCCCTGCCACAGAGAAAGGTTTTCCACTAAAGGTTATTTCAGATAACGCTTGCCAATTGAGTTGCTCGAAGTCAAAACTGTAACTATCTGTTAGTACATGAGAAGTACCATTTGGTGTTTGGGCAATACCTGAAAAAATATAAAACTTGTTAGCAATTCTTGTGCTTGCAAATTGCACTCGGGGTAAGCCTGGAATAGAAGTAACTTCGCAAGCACTTTTAGAGAAGGAATAACGACACATTTGTGCTTGGGCTTTTCCATCCCAACTGCCAGCAAACAAATATAACTCATTATTGAAAATATCAGCCGCACCATTTGACCATGTAAACGGCAAGGTAGTGATTTGGCGAGTATGTACTTGAAGCTGACGATCAAGCGTTAGCTCAAGAACGACATTCATATCTCCATTTTCATTCTTACCACCAACTAGCCATAAGCCATTTTCTGTTTTGATCGTCGCTCCATATGCCTGAGCTATTGGTAATTGGCCTTGTGCAACTAGGTCAAAAGCTCCATTTTGAATATCATACACATACACGTCGCTATGAAAGACTTTGTTTGCCTTATCAAAAACAGGATGTCCATTCGGAAAGTTTGCTCCACCTGCAATGACTAAGTAATGATCTATTATTCCTGTAAACATAGCGGATAATCCAATAGGCTTACCTTGGCTATCTTTACTTTCTAACTCCGCTACTTTCTGCCACTGTAAATCGAATGTTTGCTTATATAAATCCTTTGCCATTAGATTCTTTGATATCAGCAAAGCAAAGCCTAAGATTATAATTCGTAACACTTTTAACCCTTTTTAAAATATAAAAACCTAATCTTAAAGATTAGGTTTTGGTTCTAACACAGGAAGAATCAATTAGAATTTGAGCTTCATACCAGCAAAAAATTGTCTGCCAATAATGTCATAAGCTCTCGGCTCTGTATTGGTACCCGCCGCAGATCCGGTCACGGTCAAGCGTGGGATAATATCTGGCTGCTCATCAAATAGGTTGTTAGTTCCAACATACACATTCAATGAATCGGTTACATTGTATGATGCTCTAACATCTAAGTAATAAACTGAGTCGAGGGTATTAATATCGTCTGATAATGTTTGATTCACATCATTATTAACGTCATTTTGCGTTTCATCACGATAAGTGAGTTGAGCAAAAAGACTAATATCATCAGTAAGACTATAAGTACTTTGTAAGGTGTAACGGAATTCAGGGTATAGAACTTCACCTTTATAATCTCGCTCTACACCTGCGGCACTGGTCGTTACATACTCGTCAAGGTATGAAGCTGATAAGCTTAAGTCGAACCCTTCATATGTATAATATGCTTCAATATCGACACCACTAGTTCTTACTTCACTTTCATTAATAGCTTGAGAGGTAATATTAAGAATTGGGCCATTTACTGCACGTACAACATTACCACCACAGGTTGGATCAAATTCACTTGGGTCAACGTCATAGCATCGACTGATTATCTCACCAGCACCAACATTTAAAATCGCGTCCTCAATTTCAATCGAATAATAATCAACAGATAACGAGAATGCTTCTACTGGCGTAAAGATGGCACCTAATGTATAGGTATCAGCGGTTTCTTCTTTAAGGTCCGTTGACCCTGTTTGCAAAAAGCGCTCATTCTGGCTTTCTGAGCCAACTAATGTAAATGCTCCGGTAGAATCAATGCGATTTGAAATTGCGGCAATGCTGCGACAGTTTTCAGCAATATTTCCAGTGGTGCTTGCATCAACGCCATCACACACATCATGCCCACCTGTTGCACTGGCAGAGCCTGATGAATATAGATCATTCACGTTTGGTGCTCTAACCGCACTAGATACACTCGCTCTAAAACGTACGTAATCATTAACCGGTGCATCTAAACCAAATCGATAAGTAGAAGTGCTGCCAATTGAAGAGTAGTCCCCTGCACGCAATGCTAAACTCACGCTTAACCAATCAGCAACTGGAACAAAAAGTTCTCCAAATGCTTCATACGAATAAAAGCTTCCTTTTGTAGGGAATACCTGTAGGCGTCTGGTAATACCTGCTTGTCTAAAAGCGTCTGGAGTTTCAGCACCTTCTTCTCGGCGATATTCAATACCTGCTGCAAAACTTAGATTTTCATCATTTAAAGTAAATGGTAATTCACCCGATAATGCACTATTAACAACATACTGCTTGATTACGCCATTTTGACCAGTATCTACAGAGATGTAATCCACTGCTTCATCAGAAAAACCAACGATTCCTGCTTGGCCTAGCTCACTATCAACAGTACCAAATGGGTTAACTGGCACACAACCTTGCCATCTGTCTGTTACATCAGCGCATTGATAGCCACCATTTCCATCTTCTTCAATATTTAGTGCAGAACGAAGAGCAACTAAGTTTACATCGCCTGTATTTTTTTGAACTTGTGTAGTCGTACCGTAAACTGCAGATGTACTCCACAGAAGACCACTATCTAGCTCATAATCTAAGCTACCGGCGATACGGAAAGTTGTTCTTCTATTTTCGACACCAAGATTGTCAAACTCAGCAAGACGTCGAAATGTTTCTACTCGATCTAAAGAAGTACTGCCATCACCACTATTTAATAGATAAGGAAGCAACTGACTCTGTGCACTACTGCCATTAAAGAAAGGGCTATTCGCAACATCGATGCCTGTCGTACCGCCACGGTTAACGACAAAAACGTCGTTTACTACGCTTAAAGGTGCTGTCTCAATATTTGTTGATGAGTTAACTTCTGAGTAGTTTATTTCAAGATCTGCAAATAACTTATCAGAGATATCAAAAGTCATACCTGCAGCAGCAAACTGGCGTGTATATGGAGCAATTGCTTTACGATAATAAGTCTGGTTATAGAAATCACTTTCACCGTTAAGCTGACCATCTGAAGTAATTGTGGGTGCATTTTGGCTAAATAGATCACCGTTACCGAATATACTTAAATCACCAAACTTAAAAGCACCTTCATCAACATGCATTGGCCCATTACGAACATGCAATGTTTCTCTTAAACCATCGCCATCATCATCCAGTACATTGATACTATTTCGTGAGAAGTCACGGTCTCGAGCATTTAAGTTATCTTGATTCGCAAGTCCCAAAGAAACCCAAGCATTGCCTCCATCAAAATTCTTACCATAAGTAAAATCTATATTTTGACGAGCAGCACCACCTGCATCTGAATCTGCTCCGAAAGCATTAATCTCTACGCCATCAAAGTTTTTCTTAGTAATGATATTCACCACACCAGCAATTGCATCTGAACCATAAATTGCAGATTGCCCACCTGTTAGAACATCAACACGTTCGATGATAGATGTAGGGATAGAGTTTAAATCAACACCATACCCATCACCAGCAGAGGTACCTGATACATAACGACGGCCATTAACCAATACAAGAGTACGTGCCGTACCTAAATTACGTAACGAAGTAGTACTAATACCTGAGCTACCGCCACCATCATGATTATTCGACGCATCATTTGTGCCTGCAGTGACAGAAGGTAATCGGCTTAACGTATTTGAAATAGAAATTGCACCGATCCCTTCAATTGATTCTTTACCTACCTCAACTACTGGAGATGAAGATGTAAAATTTACGCTACCTTTGAAAATATTTGAGCCTGTAACATTTATACGCTCAATACCTTTTTCAGCTTTAGCTTCCTCTGCAACAACCTGTTGACTCATCGCCGCAGCAATACATGTCGCAAGCGCTGACATGTGAAAAATACTTTTATTGTTATTCATGGTTTCCCTCTATGTGATCGTAAAAAAGTGACAACAGCTCAAATATCACCCAGTCAACCTATCATACCAGTATACCTTCAGCAATATTTTTGTTCACAAAAAAGTAATAACAAAATGATATAAACTTATTAATAAACATCTAAGTTATTGAATATTAATAAGAAGCTAAGTTAGAGTTGACTGAATTAAATCAGTTATTTTGTTCCAACAACGTAAATCTGATGTGAAACCAGGAAAAAAGTTAAAGTGGTCTTTGCCCTTCAATCTATCGATTAAGATATTTGAATTTTGCTCAATACTTGATAACTGATTAATACTCACTTCTTCATCTTCGGTGCCATGGAGGAAATGGTAGTTCACTTTAGAATCTAGCAGCTCTAATGGATTGCTATCCCTTAGCCTTGATGCAATTTGAAAGTTATTACCTGACAATAACTTTGTAACTTGCTCAGGTTGCCCCAAGTCTTCTGAGCGTCTCAAGTCCACCACTCCTGATATAGAAATCGCATGTTTTATTTTTAATGGATCACTGTGATATAAAGGACTTTCTTTGTTAATATTCTTTCTTGAAGCACACCAAGTAGCCAAATGTCCCCCTGCTGAGTGACCAACAATAGTTATATTCTTAAGATCCAAATACTCAGTTCTTTCGATCGTTTTTAAATAATCAACGGCCATTGCAACATCCAGCAATGAAGTTGGCCAAGGCGCACTGTGATTATCACCAAAAGCATTCATTCTGCGATACTCAATATTCCAGACAGCTATATTTTTATCAGCAAAATACTCAACGATTCGTTTAGTCGCATAACTATCTAAACTATGGTTATCTTTCCAGTATCCACCGTGAATGACGATAAGAACTGGCACCATTTGTGTATTATCAGGACGATATAATTGGCAATATTGCTGTGAGTCTTCACCGTATTTGAAGATTTTCATGATTGTTTCTCTAATTAAACTTGTGTAAAAACCATACCACTGGTATAACAGCTATACCAACATAATAATTTAAATATTAA
>JBCCEI010000043.1:0-14650 GCA_039030355.1 Pseudomonadota bacterium
GCTGGTGCCATCACCTGAAATTGAAAAAATTCTAAAGGGACTTAGAAGATCAAATTCAAGAATATGGGTGATTGATTCTCATCGACGGGTTTTAGCGAAAATAGGTGATATTCGTTCTGCCTCTGGTGCATTAGAGGATGTAAATAAGTATAAAAAAGGTTCACTATCTTGGTTGCAGCAGTTAGAGCAAAAATATTTACATCCGCTTTACTATCAATTGTTGACAAAACCTCCCCAAGATTTCATTGACGAACTTGAACAAGCAACCGAACTTGCAGGTTCGCAAATTGATGATGCGATTTTAGGTGATGTAAAGTCAACTTGGTATTTGACGCCAGATAAAAAAGCAGTTGTGTTGTCAGCGGCTCACCCTATATGGGTGGATGAGAAAGTGATGGGTATTGTTGTTGCAGAAGAAACTACAAATGGGATTCGCACCATTAGAAATAAAGCGCTGGAGAGACTTTTTACAGTAATTTTGGCTGTGATGTTATTAAGTACCTTAGCGTTGTTTCTATTTGCGTCAAGAATTTCTTACAGAATCAGAAAACTACGCGCTCAAGCTGAACATGCTATCGATGAACAAGGTCGAATACATACTGAATTTAAGGGCTCAGGTGTAAATGATGAAATTGGTGATCTATCTAGAAGTTTTTCTAGTATTGTAAGTCGCTTGGGACAATACACGAGTTACTTGGAAAATATGACTTCACGATTATCTCATGAGTTCCGAACACCGGTTACTGTGGTGAAATCTTCTTTAGATAATTTAGCCATGTTAGATCACGATGAGGAAGCAAAAGTATATATGGGGCGTGCTCAAGAAGGCGTTAATCGTTTAAATACGATATTAACTAATATGAGTGAGGCCACGCGTTTGGAACAATCTTTGCAATCCAGTGAAAAAGAAAATTTCAATTTAACAAAGCTTGTTAATGGATGTGTCGAAGGCTATTGCTCAGCCTACGATGGATATAAATTTGATGCTGATATTTGCATACAAAACTTACAAGTAAATGGTGTACCAGAAAACATTGCGCAATTGATCGATAAGGTGATCGCAAATGCGGTGGAATTTAGTCAACAGCAAGATCCAATTAAAATCACTCTAAGTAAACAAATGGGTCAGGCCAAAATTATTGTAATGAATAAAGGTCCACTATTGTCAGAAGAAATGCGTGGTAGATTATTTGAATCAATGGTTTCTGTGCGTGAACAAAATAAACAAAGAGAAACGCATCTAGGAATCGGGTTATATATCGCGCGCGTTATAGCGGAATTTCATCAAGGTCATATCACTATAGAAAATAATTTTGATCAAACAGGTGTCGAACTTACTATATGGTTGCCAATATTTATGCATATAAAAGAAGCTGAATGAAGCGTATATTAATTATAGTGTTACTATGTTTTACGTTTGTTTCGTGTGCAACAACAAATACGCATACAAATGAACAGATTGTGCATATTGTTCTCGTATGGTTAAAAGAGCAGGGTAATCAACAGCATATTGATCAGATTATTGAGGCAACAAAACAATTAAAAGAAATAGTAGAACTTAAAAAATTGAATGTTGGGAAATCAATTCCAAGCGATAGAAAAATTGTTGATGATAGTTTCGATATAGGCATATATATGACATTTTCCAGTGTGGAAGATATGCAAAGCTATTTAAGCCATCCAAAACATAAACGAGCGGTTCACAGTGTATTCAGACCTTTGGCTGCAAATATTGTAGTTTATGATTTTACCGATCAAACTAATTAGAAAATGCACTAAATAAGTGCTTTTATGCACTAAATACGATCATTGATATGCATTAATTTGGAGCATATACATTCATATTTATTTTTAAAATATATTCCAAGTTACTGAATTAACAGTCTATTCTTTTCTTTTCTTGAATTTGGCACATTAACTGCAATGACTTAGTGCAACTGCACAAGTTAGTGCACGAGTACCCATGTTCGCATAGAGCATGACTATATAAATTCATATTTAGGAGTCGATCATGAAGCAAAGAAAAGCGGTAGTGACAAGTCTAATTGCAGCGCTTGTTATTATGTTTTTGCCACAGCTTGGTATGTCAGCGGACAAAATCAAGGTAGGTGTTCTACATTCTTTATCAGGCACGATGGCGATTAGTGAAACTACGCTAAAAGATACCGTATTAATGATGGTAGAAGAGCAAAATAAAGCAGGAGGATTGTTAGGCAAAGAGCTGGAAGCAGTAGTAGTAGATCCAGCATCAGACTGGCCATTATTTGCAGAAAAAATGCGCGAGTTAATCGAAGTTCATAAAGTTGATGTTGTATTTGGCTGTTGGACATCCGTATCACGTAAATCTGTATTACCAGTTGTAGAAGAGTTAAACGGATTACTTTTTTACCCAGTACAATATGAAGGTGAAGAATCTTCAAAGAACGTTTTTTACACTGGCGCGGCACCAAATCAGCAAGCAATACCAGCAGTGGATTATCTGATGAATGAAGTGGGTGCAAAACGCTGGGTACTAGCGGGTACAGACTATGTTTACCCACGTACAACAAATAAAATTCTTGAGTCTTACCTAAAACAAAAAGGTGTTCCTGAAGAAGATATCATGATTAATTACACGCCATTCGGTCATTCTGATTGGCAGACAATTGTTTCTGATATAAAAACGTTTGGTTCAGCAGGGAAAAAGACTGCTGTAGTTTCAACAATTAACGGTGATGCAAATGTACCTTTTTACAAGGAGCTAGGTAATCAAGGTATTTCTGCAGAAGATATTCCTGTAGTTGCATTCTCAGTTGGTGAAGAAGAACTATCTGGAATCGATACAGGTCCGCTAGTCGGTCACCTTGCAGCGTGGAATTACTTCATGAGTGCTGAATCAGATGAAAATGAAGCATTTATTGAGTCATGGCAGTCATTCATTGAAAATGAAGATCGGGTATCAAATGATCCTATGGAAGCCACTTACATTGGATTCAAAATGTGGGCTGAAGCTGTGACGAAAGCAGGGACAACTGAAGTAGATAAAGTTCGACCCGCGATGTATGGCTTAGAAGTCGCTAATCTTACAGGTGGAACAGCAGTAATGAATACTAACCATCACTTATCAAAACCAGTTCTTATTGGTGAGATTCAAGATGATGGTCAGTTTGAAATTGTTTGGTCTACTGATGGAGAAGTGAAAGGTGATGCATGGACTGATTTTCTTCCTGAAAGTAGTGTGATTGTTGCAGATTGGACAGATCCAATTAACTGTGGCAATTACAACAAAGAGACTAAAAAGTGCTCAGGTCAAAATTACTAATTGTCCTATCTCAAATAAATAGTTAATGTAACTATTAGTTCGTATTACTAACCACCCTTAATGATAAGGGTGGTTAGTTTCTAAACAATTCATGAAACAAACTAGGTATGAAACGCTTACTAACATTATTAGTACTTGGGTTCTTATTTCTGAATGCCATACTTGTAAGTAATTCATATGCACAAGAATCGCTAGAAAATAGTTTTACACTATTTTCATCAAAAAGTTTTAAAGACAAAACTACCGCTATTAATGCAATAGCTGACTCTGGTGAGTCAATTGCAGTAGAAATTTTAGATGCATTGTTAAATGGCAATCTTTACTATCATAAGAAAAGCAAAGTCATCATTACCATTGCTGAAACAAGCCCAAAGAATTATGAATTAAAGAACCCACTTACAGAAGAACTACTTGGTAGCAAGTCAAAAAAACAACTCAAAAAAGAATATAGAAAAGTAGGCATTAATAATAAATTGAGAGGCCTGCTAAATGAAAAGCTCGCGGCGCTAACAATTTTTAGTGATGATAAAGATACTCGCTTAAATGCAACGCGAAATATGCTTAAAAATCCAACCGTAACAACGGTTGAAGTGTTACGTAAAGCAGTAAAGAAAGAACAAGACGCTGAAGTAAAAGACCTCATGAAGGTTTGTATAGCAGCTGCCGATGCGCGTTCGGGGGATATAGAAACACAACTAGAAGCGATTAATAATTTGTCGGGGTCGCTTTACCCAGAAATTCGCTTGTTATTAGAAGAATTAAACACACAGTACAGTGGTGACGAAAATGCGGATGAAAGATTATTGCCAGCTGTTGAGTCAGCACTTGATTCATCCAAATTAAAAATCGGGTTTTTTAAACAAGTAGAAAATATATTTTTCGGGTTGAGTTTAGGGTCCGTTTTGCTTTTAGCTGCAGTAGGGCTTGCGATCACATTTGGTGTGATGGGTGTAATCAATATGGCGCATGGTGAGATGCTAATGTTGGGCGCCTATACGACATTTGTTGTTCAGCAACTCATGCCTAATTCAATTGAATATTCATTATTTGTTGCGATACCTGCGGCGTTTATCGTTACAGGACTAGTTGGAATTGCTATCGAACGTGGCGTCATTCGTTATCTATACGGACGACCATTAGAAACGCTACTGGCAACTTTTGGATTAAGTTTGGTTTTGCAACAAGCGGTTCGTTCTATCTTTTCGCCGCTTAATCGTTCTGTGATCACACCGGAATGGATGAGTGGTTCATATGAATTTAATCCTGCGCTTTCTTTAACCTATAACCGGATGTATATCGTTTTATTTGCATTATTAGTTTTGGCTGGATTAATTATCTTACTTAAAAAAACATCTTTTGGTTTGCAAATGCGTGCGGTTACACAAAATCGAAGTATGGCAAAGGCGATGGGTATTCGAACAGGTTGGGTTGATTCGCTCACATTTGGACTAGGCTCTGGAATTGCTGGAATTGGCGGTGTTGCGCTAAGTCAGTTAACTAATGTTGGCCCTAATCTTGGTCAAGCTTATATCGTAGATTCGTTTATGGTTGTAGTGTTTGGGGGTGTGGGTAACTTATGGGGTACTTTCTTCGGTGCAATGTCTTTAGGAATTGCAAATAAATTCCTTGAACCATTTGCAGGGGCTGTATTTGCAAAAATTTTGGTGTTGATCTTCATTATTTTATTCATACAAAAGTATCCTCGTGGGATGTTTGCCTTAAAAGGTAGAGCAGCTGAAGCATAGTGATGAAACATAAGCCATTAATATTTCGATTATTAGAAAATGACAAAGGTGGTAAATACTTTATCGCGATTGTTCTCTTCTTAATGTTTTTGGTGCCGGTATGTAATCTATTGGTGCCAGAATCTTCTGCGTTTCATATGTCGACCTATATCGTTACTTTGATAGGGAAATATTTAACCTTTGCACTGTTAGCAATATCTTTAGATTTAGTTTGGGGCTACTTGGGTATTTTAAGTTTAGGTCATGGTGCTTTTTTTGGGCTGGGCGGCTATGCAATGGGAATGTACTTAATGCGCCAAATAGGGGAAAGAGGTGTTTATGGACATCCAGTTTTACCCGACTTTATGGTATTTCTAAACTATAAAGAGTTACCGTGGTTTTGGCATGGGTTTGATATGTTTTGGTTTGCCATGCTTATGGTGTTCATTGTTCCTGGCTTACTAGCATTTGTATTTGGCTGGCTTGCTTTTCGATCACGAGTTACAGGTGTGTACTTATCGATTATTACGCAAGCGTTGACTTATGCGCTCATGCTTGCATTTTTCCGAAATAATTTTGGCTTTGGTGGCAATAACGGGCTAACCGATTTCAAAGATATTTTAGGTTTCGATCTACAATCTGATTACACGCGCAATGCATTATTTTTATGTTCGGCATTGGCGCTCATGTTGGGGTACTTTATATGTAAATTCATTGCGGACTCACGATTGGGAAGTTTAGTTACAGCAATTCGTGACTCAGAAGGCAGGGTACGAGCCTTAGGTTATCGAGATGAGTATATAAAACTATTTGTATTTGTTGTTTCAGCAATGTTGGCTGGAGTTGCCGGAGCATTATATGTCCCACAAGTTGGGATAATTAATCCAGGAGAGTTTTCGCCAATAAATTCAATCGAGATGGTTATATGGGTGGCGATGGGAGGTAGAGGAACACTTTACGGTGCTGCATTGGGTGCAGTAGTGGTGAATTTCGCAAAAACGTATTTTACTGCAGCTGCTCCTGAGGTTTGGTTATTTATGTTGGGTGGGTTATTTGTAGTTGTTACGCTCTTTTTGCCGCAAGGTATCGTGGGTGCAATCAAGAAACTTTCTTTGAAGAAAATAGCTCCAGAAGAGCAGATGAATCCATCAAAAGTGAGCCGAGTAAATGAGTCAGGCAAATGAATGATATGCAACCTAATACGGCTCCGGCAACACATGTGTCTGACGATACTATTCTATATTTAAATGGTGTATCAGTTAGTTTTGATGGATTTAAAGCAATCAACAATCTCAGTCTTTATGTGAAAAAAAATGAACTGCGTAGCATCATCGGTGCAAATGGAGCAGGTAAGACCACGATGATGGATATCATCACCGGCAAAACCAGGCCAGATGAAGGAAAAGTTATATTTGACGATATGAATGACTTAACCTCATTGAGTGAAGCAGAGATTGCAAATCTTGGTATTGGTCGCAAGTTTCAAAAACCTACTGTATTTGAGAACCATTCTGTATATGAAAATTTAAAATTAGCATTAGAGGGACGTAGAAAAGTATTTGAAAATTTATTTTTCAAACTGACCGCTGAAGATAATGATCGTATCCATGAAGTATTAAAAACAATTGCATTAGAAGATCATTATGCGCGTGACGCAGGAGAATTATCACATGGGCAAAAACAGTGGCTAGAAATTGGAATGTTATTAATGCAGAACCCAAAATTGTTACTGGTAGATGAACCAGTAGCAGGAATGACAAAACAAGAGTCTGAGCATACTGCAGAACTATTAACATCACTCGCAGAAAAGCATTCAGTAGTGGTTGTAGAACATGATATGGAATTTGTACGTTCTCTAGCAAATCGTGTAACAGTGTTACACCAAGGTGCCGTGCTCGCAGAAGGTAATATGCAGACCGTGCAAAATGATCCTAAAGTCATCGAAGTTTATTTGGGCGAATAACCATGTTAATAGTTAATAAGCTTGACCATTTTTATGGAGAAAGTCATACGCTTTGGGGTATCGATTTTGAGATCGACAAAGGTGCTTGCATGTGTTTGATGGGTAGGAATGGTGTTGGAAAAACGACCCTTTTAAAATGCATCATGGGATTGGAACCAGTAAAAAATGGCGAGATCAATATTAATGGTACAGAGTTTTCATCTAAAGCTGCTGAACAGCGTGCACGTCATCGTATTGGCTATGTTCCGCAGGGTAGAGAAATATTTTCACAATTAACTGTAGAAGAGAATCTAATTACAGGAATTGCATCAAGTGGTAAACAACTTCCACCTTTAATTTATGAGTTATTCCCAGTGTTAAAGCAAATGCTAAATCGCAGAGGAGGAGATCTTTCTGGTGGCCAACAGCAGCAACTTGCAATTGGTCGTGCATTAGCAATTGAGCCAGAACTTTTGATTCTAGATGAGCCAACCGAAGGTATACAGCCAAATGTCGTTTCTGAAATTGGCGATATTATTAATAAGCTCAATAAAGAATTAGGGCTTACTGTGCTGTTAGTGGAGCAAAAACTTGCTTTTGCAAAAAAAGTCGCGAGTAATTTCAGCATAATGGAGAAGGGAGCCATGGTTGCAACTGGAAAGATGGACGAGTTAGGGGAAGATCTTATCGATAAGTATTTGAAAGTTTAATTATCAAATTTGATTTATGGAGTTTTAAAGAATGAAAATAAAGGCTAAGTTATTACTCACCATCACTACAATTGGAATACTGTCTCCAGCTGTAATTTTGGCGCATCCTGGTCATGTAAGCGCTGAATCTAATATTTTCCATTACATAGTCGATCATGCAAGTAGTCATTATGTTTGGGTGCTATCACTTGTACTATTATTGGTCTTAATTGGATTTAGTACTAAAAGATAATAAACAAGTTTATGAGTGCACTTGCCGAAAAGTTAGAAGTTTCAGAACCAATTTTTAGTTGGGAAGCGCGCTTACAGTTAGGTCTGGTTCAAAAAAATAATAAGACACTTCTGAATAAACGTCGACATGTTGGACCATTAACATTACAACGACCTTTTTATCCAGAAAATGATGGAACATGTCATCTTTACATTTTGCATCCCCCAGGAGGTGTTGCAGGAGGGGACTCACTGCATTTAGATCTTATTTGTGAAGAAAACACATCTACTTTAGTTACCACTCCTGGTGCTAGTAAGTTCTATCAATCCAACGGATTTATAGCTTTGCAGAAGCAAAATCTAAGCGTTAAAAAATCCGCATGTTTAGAATGGCTTCCTCAAGAAACGATATTGTTTGATGGCTCAAATGTTAATTCAGCTACAAATGTTCAGCTAGAGAGTTCGTCCACTTTTATTGGTTGGGAAATTGTAAGTTTTGGGCGTCCTGCGTGTTTAGAGGAATTTTCAACTGGAATATTTAATCAAAGTTTTGAGATATGGCGTGATGGTGCACCACTCATAATTGATAAAGTAACAATCAAGGATCGTGCTGAAGTATTTTCAAGTTTATGGGGTCTGCAGTCAAAGCCGGTAATGGGGTTGATGACAGTTGTAAATCCCGATACTACATTGTTACAACAAGCCAAAGAAAATATACAAAAAAGAATTGAAGGGTGTGCACACTTAAGTGTGAGTGTAATGGGTGATGTATTGATATGTAGGTGTCTAGACACGAACTCAATGAGTATTCGAGACCAGTTTATTGAATTATGGAAAATGATTCGTCCTATCACAACTAATAAACAACCATGTGAGCCAAGAATATGGGCAACATGAAAATTTTGAATAATTAAAAATACAAGGAATCATTAATGGAACTTTCTCCACGAGAAAAAGATAAGCTTTTGCTCTTTACTGCTGGTTTGTTGGCAGAAAGAAGAAAGCAAAAAGGTCTAAAACTAAATTATCCAGAAGCGATAGCTTATATTTCTTCGGCAATTCTTGAAGCAGCTCGAGAAGGCAAAACAGTTGCAGAATGTATGGAGTATGGACGTACCTTATTAACGACCGAAGATGTTATGGAAGGTATTGCAGAAATGGTGCATGAAGTTCAAGTTGAAGCGACTTTTCCGGATGGCACAAAATTAGTAACCGTACACAATCCTATAATATAAAAGAGCATCATTATGAAACCGGGTGAATTACTAGCAGAACAAGGTGAGTTGGAAATTAATGCTGGACGACAAGTCATCAGCTTGACGATAGCAAACTCTGGTGATCGGCCAGTACAAGTTGGCTCGCACTATCATTTTTATGAAACAAATTCCGCGTTAGAGTTTGACCGTGAAAAAGCAAAAGGTAAACGGTTAGATATTCCTGCAGGTACTGCTGTACGTTTCGAGCCAGGTCAAAAGCGTGATGTCAATTTAATTGACCTGGGAGGGAAAAGAGAAGTGTACGGGTTTAATGCAAAAGTGATGGGAGCGCTGTAATTAATAAACATAAATGAGTAAATTAAGATGGCAAAAATAAGTAGACAAGCCTATGCAGAAATGTACGGTCCCACAGTAGGGGACCGATTACGACTTGCAGATACAGAACTGTTGCTGGAAGTAGAAAAAGACTACGCCACTTATGGTGAAGAAGTAAAGTTTGGTGGTGGGAAAGTAATTCGTGATGGTATGGGGCAAAGTCAAGTCACCAATAAAGAAGCTGTAGACACAGTGATTACCAATGCGCTCATTGTTGATTACTGGGGAATTGTTAAAGCCGATGTTGGTATTAAAGATGGTCGAATTGCTAGTATCGGTAAAGCCGGAAATCCAGATGTCCAAACAGGTGTTGATATTGTGATCGGACCTGGAACTGAGGCTATTGCAGGAGAAGGTCAAATTTTGACAGCTGGCGGTATCGATGCGCATATTCATTTTATCTGTCCACAGCAAATTGAAGATGCGCTGATGTCAGGTGTAACGACTATGTTAGGTGGCGGAACCGGTCCTGCAACGGGCACCAATGCAACCACTTGTACACCTGGACCTTGGAATATTCATCGCATGCTAGAAGCGGCAGATAGCTTGCCAATGAATTTAGGATTTTTAGGAAAAGGAAACGCAAGTTTGCCAGCAGCATTGAATGAGCAAATTGAAGCCGGTGCGATGGGCTTAAAGCTGCACGAAGATTGGGGGACAACTCCTGCAGCAATCGATAACTGTTTAAGTGTTGCAGATCACTATGATGTTCAAGTGGCTATTCATACTGATACATTAAATGAATCAGGCTTTGTGGAAGATACAATTGCAGCTTTTAAAGATCGAGCCATTCATACTTATCATACAGAGGGTGCTGGGGGTGGACATGCACCAGATATTATTCGCGTATGTGGCCAATCTAATGTATTGCCTTCTAGCACTAATCCAACACGACCATACACGGTAAATACCATTGATGAACATCTAGATATGTTAATGGTGTGCCATCATTTAGATCCAAATATTCCTGAAGACGTTGCTTTTGCAGAATCGCGTATAAGAAAAGAGACCATTGCTGCAGAAGATATTTTGCATGACTTAGGTGCGTTCAGCATGATCGCATCAGATTCACAAGCCATGGGCCGTGTAGGTGAAGTTGTCATTCGCACCTGGCAAACCGCAAATAAAATGAAAATACAACGCGGACCCTTGCAAGAAGATAGCGATCGAAATGATAATTTTAGAATCAAACGTTATGTTGCAAAGTACACGATCAACCCTGCGCTAACACACGGCATTGCTGACCAGGTGGGTTCGGTAGAAGTGGGCAAGTTAGCGGATTTGGTCTTATGGAAGCCGCCATTCTTTGGGGTGAAACCATCACTTATAATTAAAGGTGGCTTTATTGTTGCTGCACCAATGGGTGATCCAAATGCATCCATCCCAACACCACAACCTACACATTATCGTTATATGTTTGGTGCGCAAGGCAAAGCAAATGCATCTACCTCCATCACATTTGTTTCTAAAGCCGCTATGGATGCTGGCATTAAAGAATCGCTTCGCTTAGAAAAAATCATAGCAGCATGTAGTAATACGCGAACTGTACAAAAGAAAGATATGCCTTTAAATACTTACCAACCAAAGATTGATGTAGATCCTCAGAATTATCAAGTACATGCGGATGGAGAACTATTAACATGTGAACCTGCGTCTGTTTTACCAATGGCACAGAAATACTTTTTATTCTAGAAGATTTAAATAAATGTTGGTATTTACACAGCGAATTGAGCATACGCATGAATGTAAGCACACGCTCACATTAGCCTATGAGTTAAGACAAAAAGCACGACTCAAAACGCAATCTGATGAAGGTGAAGAAGTCGGCTTAATGTTGCCGCGTGGATTAGTGTTACGCGGCGGTGATTGCTTGCAAACAGAAGAAGGAGTCAAAGCTAAAGTGATTGCGGCGCCTGAGGAAGTTTCCATTGCAAGAACGAGTGATAAATTGATATTAGCTAAAGCGAGTTATCATCTTGGTAATCGTCATATGCCATTACAAATTGAAGAAGATTATCTGATATATCAAATAGATCATGTGTTAGATGAAATGGTTAAAAACTTAAGCTTAGAAGTTACACATGAACTGCGAGCATTTGAGCCAGAAACTGGGGCATATAACAGTCATCAGCACGCAAGTCATGAGCATTCTCACTAAGATGTCTACAGATACATATAGTAATTCAGCAATGCTACACCTCATGCGGTTAACCAGCCCATCATTACCGATTGGTGCATTTGCATACTCGCAAGGTTTGGAGTTTGCTTGCGATCAAGAATGGATAAAGGACGAAAATAGTGCACAAGAATGGATTGCAGGGTTAATGCGTAATTCTCAAACTTTTTTGGACCTACCGATTATTGTGAGACTTTACAATGCTTGGCAAAATAGTTCTGATGATAAAGTAAAATATTGGAGTCAATATTTACTTGCAAGCCGTGAATCCCAAGAACTTCAAAACGAAGATCACTATATTGGTACAGCTTTATCAAAATTATTAGCTGATTTAGATGTCGATGAAGCAAAAAAAATTGTGAGCGCTTCTTATGTTACTTATGCCACTGCATTTTCTTTAGCTGCAGTTGAGTGGCAAGTAAGTGTTGAGAATTGTTGCACGGGCTATCTTTGGGCTTGGTGTGAAAATCAAGTCAATGCTGCGATCAAACTAATTCCACTTGGACAAACTGCTGGGCAAAGGATGGTTTCAACCTTAATAGACGAAATTCCAAATGTAGTAAGAATTGCAATGAAATTAGAAGATGATGAGATTGGTAGTACTGCAATAGGATTAGGAATTGCCAGTGCAAAACATGAAATACAGTATTCAAGATTATTTAGATCATAAAAAATTAGAGAAGAATTAATATGCCAAATCAAGTATTGCGAGTCGGCGTCGGTGGTCCTGTTGGTTCGGGGAAGACTGCATTATTAAATGCATTGTGTTTAGCAATGCGCAACGATTATGAAATAGGTGTAGTAACCAATGATATTTACACACGTGAAGACGCAGAATTTTTAATCAAACATGAAGCACTTGCACAAGAGAGAATAAGAGGGGTTGAAACGGGTGGTTGTCCACATACTGCAATACGTGAAGATGCTTCGATTAATCTTGCAGCAGTAGAAGATCTTTGCAATGTATTTCCAAAACTAGATTTTGTATTAGTTGAAAGTGGTGGAGATAATTTAAGTGCTACCTTTAGTCCGGAGCTATCCGATTTAACCATTTATGTAATCGATGTTGCTGCAGGCGATAAAATTCCACGTAAAGGTGGCCCAGGTATTACCAAATCTGATTTATTGGTGATAAATAAAACCGATTTGGCTCCTATGGTAGGTGCCTCATTAGATGTAATGGATCGTGATGCAAAAAAAATGCGTGGTGATCGACCCTTTGTGTTTACAAATCTGAAAGCGAAAGAGGGTTTGGAAAATATTATCGAATTTATTAAGAAAGAGGGAATGCTTAATCACTAAACATAATGCGGCTTAACTGTTAGAAGACGGTATAAACCAAATACAATGCTCGCGAGTATCATAAGCGGGAGCAAGATTACCCAACTGAATACTAAGACGATTACCCATTTTCCGTTCCATCTCGCTTCAACTGCACGCAAAATCTCACCTGAACCTAGTTTTAAAAGTGCGGCAAGTCCGGCAACTAAAATTGCAAACACAATTGCGATTAATGTAACTAATAATGTATGCATGACATAAGTATAGCAAAATTATCAATTTAAATTTGGGTGTCTCAAAATGTCCGCTTTCGGCCAGAAGCGGACATCCATTAGTCACCAATCCAATCGTTATCTATTGATTGTTTAATTTCTTCATCACAATTATTAGCTTCTAAAATCTTTCCTCTCACATATTTTCCAACATGTTCATCAGGGTCTAAGTATGTCAATTTTACTAGCATTAAAAGTTGGGCTTTTGTTGGCTCTTTTTTTAACCACCAAAAAAATGCACCATTTCTGTAGTGTTCAGATGCATCTTCTGAGCCTTTGGTATAAGAAGATAATTGCCCATCTATGAATAGATCATCAGGATACATTTCCCAATCAGACCATTCATTAGGAAAATCCATAAGTTTCAAAAACTCACTCTTTGTGAATTGAGCGCCCACTTTCTAATTTATTTCTATCAAAACTTTGATTAACTGAATGTCTGCTTTGGGTCGTTAGCAGTCATTTTAAGTTTATAAATCATTGAATCCAACCAACTGTATCCCAATTTATGTCTGCTTTAGGCCAATAGCGGTCATTAAGAAAAGCTTATTTGATTGGATTAAATTCATTATCTTCTGGCGCTCCATATCCTATATTTTGACACGGACACCACACTCCTCGAAATTGCATAGGCCCAATATTCGGAACTATGTTTCGTTCATCAAGATCAGATATTGTGACCCCTTCCTTAATATTTATCTCTGATGCTTCTTTATGCCAGGTAATACCTTGCTGCTCGATTAATTCCATTGCATCTTCCAGTGAATATGCGGTTACACCAATACCTAGAGGTAGACTCATATCAGTATCATTTGGAAATGTAATCCAATATGTAGTTAAGTCTTCATTCTTTTTCATTCGAGCATTTGAATTTTATGGATTTAGTAGTCTATGCCTATGTCCGCTTTGGGTCGATAGCGGTCATTTTAGATTTGTAGTTTATTGAATCCAACCTATTGTCTCCCTAATTATGTCTGCTTTCGGCCAATAGCAGACATTATGTATTAATTACTTTTCTTACCAGGGATCGCAACCAGCCCTACAATCGTCATTTCCATCAAAATATTTCCAGCTCGTAATGGTCCATGATTCTTCCGCAATAATTGTAGAGACCACACACTTATCACTTGAAGACATAGGTCTTGTATATGTCACTGTCCCATCCTCATTCCTCGTTATATATCGTCTATCGCCAAATCGACCATTCCCTCCTTTTATGAGGCTGATATGTTCAGAATAAATATGTTCTTCTATACGGCTACCAATTTGTGCATTCATGGTATTTTCAAATTCATTTTTAGAACCCAATGAACAGCAGCCATAAGTTGATAAAATACTAAATATTATTAGTAAAATTTTCATTTTCAAAAATGTCCGCTTTGGGTCGTAAGCGGACATTCTAATTAAAGAAATACTGAATCTGAAGCAACATCCATGTTGCA
>JBCCEI010000044.1:0-14302 GCA_039030355.1 Pseudomonadota bacterium
ATTTGAGAATATTATAAGAACGAATCTTATCACCTTTATTCGGTGGATAAGGTATACGATGCACGAGGTATAAAATATTTTTCATACCAAATACTTTGCAAGAAATGGCCCAAAATAATTTGCAATACTAAGTGGTAATTTTTTCCAGAGTTTTATGAACAATTGATACTTAGGATTCGTTGGACTAATATTTGGCAATGATTGACTTTTCACCAAGTAATATTGATAACACATTGGCTCAGGAACAAAGCCCCAGTGCTTTTTAAAGCTAAATGAACCGGTATCTACTTTGCTTCGCCCAAAATCAAATACTCGGACGCCCCGAGCAACACTTAGCTTAAGCAACTCCCAATACATAAAGTCATTTGCCTTTAACGATCTTGATTTATATATACCACCTCCATAATAAGGCAAAACTTCATCTTTAAAGTAAAAGCTCATAACAGATGCAATCGTTTCATTTTCCAGCTCTACAGAATGTAAAGCACAGTCCCCTAAAAACACTTCATGAATTTTTTTATAGACAGCTTTAGATAGCACAGGAGTACCAAGATTTCGTACACTTTCAGAATATGCCTTGAAGAACTCATTTACAGTGTCATTTTCCACAAGCTGTAGTCCAAATTTTTCTCCTTTTCTGATCATTGCACGCTGCTTTCTGGGGATCTGTTTTAGATTTTCATCAACATCCTCAACTAATTGTTTACGAAACGTGACATATAGATCCTTCTTAGGCCAATTATTTTGTACCTCATTTCGATTTCTGAATTCTAGATAATCTACATTTAGTTTTTTTGCTAGATCACATGCAAAATCTTGTAGTTTATTTGATGCTGAATCGGAAATAGTTAAAATACCACCATAGACACACAAGGGCGTTGAAATTAAAGCATTTCCAAAATAAATACTCTTTACATGTGCGAGAGGAAGAATAGCAACAATTTCTCCCTTTTCCTCAACATAAGTGTAATAAGTCCGATGACCGAGTGACTGCTCGATCACCTGCTTCCAACCAGACTTATGAAAAAAAGTGCTGTTTGCAGTTTGTGCAACAAAATAATCCCACTTTTTACATTCTTCTTCAGTTATTAATTGTTTGATTTGCATGCTGCAAGACTCAAAATTGAGCTTCTACCATCACCAAGTAGGTAAACTACTTAGGCTAAGTAGGATGAATAAACCTGATCAACGCGCCCCCAGTTAAAATCTGACAACAGAACTTTTAGGCGCGGAAGGGTTTTATGAAGATTATGATAATGTCTAAAACTAGATTTTAAGGGCGCATTTTTGACTCTAGGCTGCTCAGCATCAATTTCCCAAGGATGAAAATAAAAAATTGCAGATTTTTTCTCTTGCTGATTAATTTTCTTTAAACCAGCACGAAATATTTTATAGGGTAGGATCCTAAAAAAGCCCCCGCCGCCACATGGCCAATTGCGACCAATCATTCTTACTGTTGAAATTGGGATTTCTAGAATTGAATCGTTTTTAACTTTAAATGGAAAACGTGGCGCATCAGGCATTCCATATAAATCATGTCTTATTGGGTTTATACTCGAACTGTAAGCAAACCCATTATCTTTTAAAACATCAAGCGCCCAAATATTTTTATCATTAATTGAAAAACTTGCCGCTCTATAGCCCTTAACAGAAGATGATATGACATCCTCAAGTATATTTTTTGCCTGAACTACATCAGCTTTAAATTGCTCAATGTTTTGGTTATTGACTCGCACATGTTGTAAGCCATGACACGCAATCTCATGACCATTATCGTGAATTTTTCTGATTAATTTTGGATGTCGTTCTGCAATCCATCCAAGAATGAAAAATGTCGCCTTTACATTTGACGCATCAAGCACATCTAGTATTACGTTAATATTACGATCAACTCTACTTGGAAGTGTAGACCACTTAGAGCGATCTATACATTTTTCAAATGCAGAAACTTGGAAGTACTCTTCAACGTCTATTGTTAAGGCATTGTTACAATCACTTGATTGTATATGGTCAAATTCTTGGTACACGTTTTCAATTTTAGATGCGCTTAAAAAGTAAAAGTCGCACCTACTCGCAAAGAATTCTCATCATAATCTTCCGGATTAAAATCGGAATCTAGACGATTGTGACGCGCTGATACCACTCCAGTAGCACGAGGAGTAAACTTATGCCGAATAGTAGCGCTATAGGAATAAAATTCTTCGTCTTCCTCACCACCACCCGCTCCAATACGCTGGCCTTCATCAGTATCCGTAAAGCTCATATTCCACTCAAACTCAGACTTTGATGCGATTCGCCAGAGCCAAGCAAAACTTGCACCCATTTGCTCCTCATCCTCATCAATTTCAAAATCCCGTTCTTCTGAAAACAAACTTAATGTGTATACACTTTTAGCAGTTCTTAAAATAAACGAACTATCAAATCTTTTTTGTTCAAAAACCTGTTGAGTTAATCGCAGATCTCTATCAGGTGTATCAAATGTAGGAATTGCCCCATCACCTAAAATATCTCTAGTTTCGTTTGTAATGTCCTCTGTGTATTCAAGTTCGACTGTAGTTTTTGGTGTATTACGCGTCCACGTAACATCCCATGTTTCACCAAAATCTCGATCCCCATATAATACTTCTAAGAAATGCTTTTTATTAGGAAGAAACGAAAAACCAGCCTTCCAAAAGGAGCCTTCAGGTGTATCATCAGTTAGTTCACGCTCAAAGCTATTATTCTCGTCTCCTGCAATTCCGATTAAAGTAAAACTAGAAGACAGGTCATAATCTAAACGTGCACCATATCTTTCAAATTTATCGACTAAATCGGTATCATCAGTCTCAGTACGATCTCTCTCATAAAAGAGCTCCCAATCAAGCCTTGATCGATTTGGGAAGCTGCTTAATCTCGCCTCATAGAATGATCGAGTATTATCTTCGATATCTGTGTCGACTACACCCTGGTCGTCACCATCATCATCATAATTGACTTCTCCATACTCATAGCTCAGGAGAATTTGCATAAAATTTCCAAGATCATGCATGAGGAATGGATTTACATTAAATGTAAACTGGTCATCCCTATTATCAATATCAAACGTATTTGCTTCATCAGGCACATCTTGCCCGTCAGTGATTTGTTGGGTATGAGTCGCATCAAGTTTTATAAAAAACTTATCTCGTAAAATTTCTGATTGTGCTGTTGCAAGTAAGTTATGAAAGCTTTCACTTCGATCACTATCATCAGATGAAAAAACATTTTGTAACTTATAATTGATATCTGTGGTAAAACGACCTTTTTCTTTTTGTAATCTGAATGCAGGAGTAATTTCCCCTAGCAAGTCATCTTCTTTATCTCTACCTCTGTCCAAAGTTACATTATCTGTATAGATGGCACCTAATGTTATACTCGGTGTAAAATCCCAGGCAGCAGAGGCATTGCTTAAGAAAAATGTGATGACAACCGTCATACATGCCGCAGTTGATATTTGCATTAGACTACTTTTCACGATTTAGTTATGGAACGAGATTTATGTGCCGTTATCTCTTGAAGAGCCATAGTCCCCATATTCTTTGTAATGCTTTGAAATTCGCTTTCCTGTAGATTTATTCATTATAAACCCTATTGTCTTGTTTTTATCAAGCAGCTCAACCGCGTCATTTATATACCTATTTTCTGTCACACCTGCTTCTACTACAACCAGAATCTGGCCAACAAATTGGGCTAGGGACGCAGCATGTGATGTCAACAGCAAAGGAGGGGTGTCAATTAAAATAATTCGATCCGGAAATCGGTTTGCCAAGTCATGAAAAAAACCTTCAGCAAAATAATCAGTAAAAACCTCTGGATCAGACTGCGAATCTTGTCCGGCTGAAATAAGAGCCAGATGAGGCACACTTGTATTTAACACAACATCAGTTATAGAAACTTCGTCCTTCCTGCTTAAAATATCAATTAAGCCCGGTTGCTGCTGAATTCCAAACCCTTGACTCAATCGACGTCTCGGAAGGTCTGCATCTACTAGAACAACACCAGCACTTCTTTCTCTTGCCAAGGACATTGCCAGATTAGATGATATATATGACTTGCCCTCATTTGGCAAAGCACTTGTAATTAAAAATACATTTGATGGCAAAGATGACCGCGTCTGACTAGTATTAAATGCAATCTTTGACATGATGCGTTTAATACGTCGCAATTCATCTTCATACTGCTTAGTATTTTCTTTATAAAAATATAGCCCATACTTATCCAGCCTATCAAAATCAATTTTTATCACAGTTGATCCATCATCAACCAGCTCTAAGGTCGAACGAACTTTTTTCCTTCTCGCTGAGTTCTGATAATTCCGTATGGATCTAAATCGATCATCATTTTCGGATGGATGTTTAGTCCCTGAATCTAACTTGCCAACGGCTTTTTCAATTATGCTCATGCTTTATTCCACTCAAATATACCTGCAATCATCAGGTCAGAATTTATATGTACAAGAACGATCGAACCTGCATAGGTTGCTAACAAAAGTGCAAATAAGAAGCTCGCAAGCACCATACCGCCCGACCCTTGATCTTTAACTTTACCCACTATCCCAAATACAGGGATACCATACTTATCAATAAAGTCACCGCCATCAAATGAAACTGACCTTATAATATTAAGGGTGAACGCAAATGCTAGACCCGATCCAATTGCTGCAATCAATAAAGCTGTTATAAATAAAATTCGATTGGGCCAAATGGGATTAACCGCCTGTTGGGGAGGATCAATAATGCGAAACTTTTCATCATGTCTTGATTGATCCGCTTCATCGGATAAACGCGCGGACTCTCTTCTTTCGACCAATTCCTCATAGCGTGTTTGAGTAACTTGATAGTCACGGTCTAATCTTGCTAGCTCTGCTTCAACCTCTGGAATAATAGTGATACTTTTTTCAAGTTTATTTATATTTCGTTTTTCAGAGCCAGCTTGCGATTGCAATTCTCTAACCCTTACCTCTGCCGCACTCAATCCCAGTTTCATAGTTTGATAAACTGGATTGGTTGCCAGATTTTTTTGTGTCGTTAGATTGAAGCCAAGTGCTGCAGATTTTTCGGCATCTTTTCTTTCTAGTTCAGCAATTGATTCTTTTAGTGAAACGACTTGAGGGTGAAGCTCAGTATATTTAAGCAATAACTTATCTAACTGGCCACGAAGTTGTGCAATAGCTGATTGATTAGGCCCTTTATTAGCACTACCACTTGCATCAATTAAACCAAAAACAGGCTCTTCACCTTCGATTTGTCTACGCAGCTCATTTCTTTTTGCCACTGCTAAATTTAGATCCAGCAATGTTTGTTCATGTTTTGTAACTGCTTGCCGCAAGGCACCATAATAATCTCTATCGTCATCTGGCATCAGCCCAACATTGTCTTGTTTAAATTTCGCTAATCGCTCTTCAGCAGCAATTAACCTTGCCTCATGTTCACGAATTTGGTCATCTAAGAATTTATGTGCAATATTTTTATCGTCACGTGTTTGCTGAAACGTGCTGCTAAAAAGATTATTAAGTAATAAAGAAACGGTGTTGTATGCAATGACTGGATTTTCATTGTGTACAATAATTTCATAAATTGCATCACCGGTAATATCATAAACATTTTGATTACGCAGTGTTCCACTAATATTTATGTCTTCTTGTAAATTCTGAATGACTTCATCTTTTTCAATTTCAGTTTTATTCGAAAATTCAGGATAAACCTGACTTGCAACATATTCAAGATTGGGTCTGCTCAGTAATGCGGCAGTAATCAGCTCAACACGATTACTAATATTACTATCAACAGTTAAGCCCTCTAACAAAGGCATCAATACACTATCTGTATCTACATAAAATCTAGACTTGCTTTCGTAAGTGTCATTTATAAAAGACATTGCAATTAGTCCGCTAATAAAACCAAACCACGCAATTGTCAATGCCCACCATTTAAAACGCAGCATGCCCTTTAGAGTAGATAATGAGTATCGATATAAACTTTCAAATGAATCCATTAATTATTTCTCTATATATCTTCAATGTTCTTTTGAACTGATTTTTACTTAAAAATTCAAATTCACTTAAATCAAAAAAATGACTCTGGAATAATTATGATATCTCCAGGTTTCAATATGACATTTTGGTCAATTTTCCCACGATTGATTAAATCGTGAATCCTAACCGGTATATTTTCTTCTTTGCCCCCATAGCGTCTAACGATTTTTGCTTTATTGCCAGATGCAAATTCAGTTAAGCCCCCTACTTCAATCATCACATCTAATAGGGTGATACTTTCACGATATGGTAATGCTTGAGGTTTGGCAGCTTGTCCAACCACTCTGATTTGCTCACTAAATTGCCCAACGAAGTTACTTACGATGATATTTACGGAAGGTCTTTTGACATATTTAGATAAAACGCTCTCCATATCTCTAGCTAATTCGGTTGGTGTTTTACCAACAGCAACCATATCTTCTATAAGTGGTGTAGAGATTTTACCATCTGGCCTGACCGGAACTGTTGTGGAAAGATCAGGATTCTGCCAAACAAATACCTTTAAATTATCACCTGGTCCAATTAGGTAAGTATCGGTTGATTGAGGTTCTGATTTACTTGAATTATTTTCATCTATTGCTGGTGTACTTGTACTAGAACAACCACCAACCAATAAAACCAATGCTATAAATAAACCGATAAACCGATCTCTCATTACTTGACTCCAGAATTATGCAAATTGAGCTTGTAAATAGTATGTAAATTACCTTATTTTTATTGTGACGAAGGTCAAGCGGCTATAGTTGTAATACTAATTTCTTTTAAGCGAAAGTAATAGAATTGTATGTTTTACAATTTTATAAAACTTGTAAATTTACATGCAAGTTCAACAACCACAATTAAATCATTGTTAAATCGTTTTACCCAATACATTCTGATTACCTAGCACCCTTGCCCCAGAGCACTACCTCTGCTGTTTGTAGCAAAATTACAATGTCAAATATCAAGCTGTGGTGTTTTACGTAATAAAGATCAAAATTCAACTTTTCTATTGCATCATTTACTGAGCCGCCATACGGATACTTCATTTGCGCCCATCCTGCTAAACCTGGCTTAACCCTGTGCCGCTCACCATAAAACGGAATTTCTGATGTTAGCTGTTTAACAAATTCAGGCCTCTCTGGACGGGGCCCAACTAAACTCATATCCCCACGAAAAACATTGTAAATTTGTGGCAATTCATCTATGCGGTATTTGCGTAGTATTTTACCAATTCTAGTAATCCTTGGGTCGTCTTCACTTGCCCAAATTGCTTTGCCTTCTTGTTCCGCATCGGAACGCATCGTCCGGAACTTTAGTAAATTAAACTTATTGTTATTTTGACCAACTCTTTCCTGAGTATAAAATATTGGATCGTTTCCTTTACCTTCAATCCAAATTAAAATTGCCGCTATGATATAAAGTGGCGATGAAGTGACAAGTAATATCGAACTTGCAAAAATATCAAATATTCGTTTGGTAAAAAAGCGAAATCCATTCTGTCTGAATCCTTCTGAAAATATAATCCATGCTGGATTAAGTAAGTTTGTATAAACCTTGCCTTGTTGTCTTTCTAAAAATGTTACTAGCTCAACAATTTTAACTCCTTGCAACCTTGCTTCCATAAGGTCATTTAAAGGTAAGACATCTCTTCTATCAGTAAGTGCAACAACTATTTCGTCAATCTCATACTTTTTGATGTGCTCAATCAGTGAAGGCCCTGATTCAAGTAATAATTCTTGTTGAATTACATTCTCTTCATTTTCAACAGAAATATACCCTACAATATTAACTCCACTTCGGTCTGACTTCCTACGTAACTTTGTAATCCATGACGCATGTTTTCCAGAACCAAGTATCAATACATTTCTTTTTAATACTTCAAGATTAACTGTATGGGAAAAGATATAGTGAAAAATGATAAGGAGTAAAAAAGATAATCCAGAGGCTATTAAGAAAACACCCCTTCCCATATAAATGTTTGGAAACACATAAAATATGAATCCAAAGATTACAAATGCAATAATAAAACCGGCAGTTAGGCGGCTAAGTTTATTAACCAAATGCTCACGCCGTTGAGCTTGATAAAGACCCATACTTATCAGCGTAGTCACAACGACAACAGAATGAATTAATGCACGTGGCAATAAATCTCCAACACTTTGGTAGGCTGCTGCTAGAGGGTCTACTTCTGTATAGAAACGCGCATAAGCACCAACATACACACTGACAAATAAGGCTAGTGCATCTGCAATCGCCAGCAATATGTATGGCCCTTTTATTCGTTGGTCACCAATTCGGATATCAAACATAGTAATTTGTGATTTTATTAGTATCTAAATGCTTTAATATTTATTGATTTTTACTACGGAGAATTCCTCATGCTAGATGGCAATGTTTCGTACCTATCCATCCAATCCGCAAATAAAGCACTATATCCTTATGAGATTTGTAACCTCGTGGCGAAAATCACATAATTATTAAGTGAATTCATTTATTTTACGCCTCCCAATACTTATTTACCCATTAACCTTATAAGTTAAAAGACTCTATTCATCGTGTTACCTCAGGAAATTCACATAGGTGTAGTCGGATTAGGCTATGTTGGCCTACCGCTTGCCGTAGAATTTGGCAAAACTGTCTCTACGACGGGATTTGATATCAATGATGCTCGCCTTAGTGAGCTACAGCAAGGAATCGATCGCACTTTAGAAGTAAACAAAAATGAACTAGATACAGCCAATCTTTTGAGCTTCACATCTTCAATTGATGTATTAAGCAAATGCAATGTATTCATCGTTACGGTACCCACTCCAATAGATGATCATAAAGTTCCAGATCTCGCACCAGTACGTAGTGCCACTGAAATAGTAGCGAAAGCTCTTGGACAGAACGATGTCGTGATCTTTGAATCAACTGTCTACCCCGGCGTTACAGAAGATATTTGTGTACCAATTTTAGAAGAGATTTCTGCTCTAAAGTTTAATCAAGAATTTTTTGTGGGCTATAGTCCAGAGCGTATTAATCCCGGCGACAAAGAACATCGCCTCCCCACTATTAAAAAAGTAACTTCTGGCTCTACACCTGAAGCAGCAGAATTTGTTGATCAGCTTTATCAAAAAATTATTACCGCTGGAACACACAAAGCAAGTAGCATTAAAGTCGCGGAGGCAGCAAAGGTTATTGAAAATACTCAACGCGATGTAAACATTGCTTTAGTGAATGAACTTTCGTTAATTTTTAACCGCATGAATATCGATACTCTGGAAGTGCTCGAAGCAGCGGGTACGAAGTGGAACTTTTTACCATTTAGGCCCGGACTGGTCGGCGGACATTGTATAGGGGTAGACCCGTACTATCTCACCCACAAAGCACAGGAAATTGGCTATAACCCAGAAATAATTTTATCCGGACGAAGAATAAATGATGGTATGGGGCCTTATGTTTCTGAAAGTGTCATCAAGCTCATGACGCAAAAGAAGATTCATGTTGTAGATTCAAAAATTTTGATTTTAGGCTTCACTTTTAAAGAGAATTGCCCCGATATCCGCAACACTCGTGTCATAGATATCGTTGAGGAATTTAATTCCTATCATGCGAATGTTGATATTTATGACCCTTGGCTAAATCTTGATGAAGCACGTTCGCAATATGAAGCATCATTTATAACTGAGATAAATAGTAAATATGATGCAATTATACTTGCGGTCAATCATGATGAGTTTAAAACAATGGGCGCAGATAAAATCCATGAACTTGGAAAAGATAATCATATATTATTTGATGTGAAAAATGCATTAGAAAAAGACCAAGTCGATGGCCGGCTTTAATTAACTATTACAAGAATAAAACTAAATCAAGAGATCTAAATGAAAGTTGTAGTCACAGGATCAGCGGGCTTTATCGGCTCTGCTGTATCAATACATTTACTAGAGAGGGGTGATGAAGTCTTAGGCATCGATAATCTTAATGATTACTATGATGTGAAACTTAAATTAGGGCGCCTTGAAAGAGTTAAAGCATTTGATAAGTTCACTGAAGCAAGAATCAATTTGGAAGATAAAGATTCAATATCTTCAGCAATAGATAAATTCAAACCTCAGCGCGTTATTAATTTAGCTGCACAAGCAGGTGTGCGTTATTCAATTGAAAATCCTTCTGCCTATGTAGATACCAACTTGGTTGGTTTTTGTAACATTTTAGAAGCATGTCGCCATCACGAAGTTGAGCATCTTGTTTACGCTTCTAGTAGCTCGGTATATGGCGCAAATACGAAAATGCCTTTTTCAGTACACCAAAATGTTGATCACCCACTTAGCTTGTATGCCGCTACAAAAAAAGCCAATGAATTAATGGCACACGTATACAGCAATCTTTACAACTTACACACTACAGGTTTGCGGTTCTTTACGGTTTATGGTCCGTGGGGCCGACCTGATATGGCACTGTTTTTATTCACCAAAAGTATCTTGGCTGGTGAGCCCATTAATGTTTTTAACTACGGTAATCATAGACGTGACTTCACTTATATAGATGACATTGTTGAAGGCGTGATTCGAACCCTAGATCATTTGCCAGAAAAAAATGACATTTGGGACAGTGATGCACCAGACAGTGCAAGCAGTTTTGCCCCTTACCGGCTCTATAATATTGGCAACAATGAACCAGTAGAACTTAGTCATTACATTGAAGTATTAGAAGATTGCTTAGGCAAAAAGGCAGAACGCAATTTACTACCCCTGCAACCTGGAGACGTACCCGATACCTATGCAGATGTTGATGCTTTAGTGCAAGATGTTGATTACAAACCAAATACTAGCGTTGAAGTTGGTATACGTAATTTTGTAGATTGGTATCGTGACTTCTACAAAGTTTAATAAAGTAAGAAATCCAATAACACCAAACTAGCTGTAATTACAGCTTTTATAGCTGCCTTGAACCCACACACTGGCTTAGGTATTATGCCCTTAGACTTTTCATTGTAATTGCTTGAGAAGTCAATCACTTGTGCGTAAGTGCTAACAATAATAATAAAATTGCGCAGATAAAGCAGGGGTAATTAATATGCAATTAGTAAATATTTTACTCACCATAGGACTCGTCGTACTCGTATCCGGCATCACCGTACTATCTCTATGCGCAGTGATCGCATCTTCAAAATTCGAACACCCCTCTATGCGAAAACGAGAAGAAAGACGAAAAAATTCTAAATGTAGTTTCCCACTTATCTGTGAAGATGGAACTAAGGTATATTTTGATCGTCGACTACAGAATCATAGTGGATTTGCTTAAAGTATTTTATAACTTATTTGCACCTACGTGTGGCTGAGCTCGAAATCATGCATAAATTCAATTAATCTTTCAGTTCCTTGCAGTGGCATAGCATTGTAAAAACTGATTCGTGCACCTCCGACACTTTTGTGCCCACGCAACCCAAGTAAATTTTGTTTTTTAGCTTGCTGTAAAAATTTTTCTTGTATTTCATTATCTATAAATTCAAATGGAATATTAACAGGTGAACGATATTTATCAGCAATTATATTCTTGAATAAATCACTCCTATCAATCAATTGATATATCGATCCTGCTCTTTCCTCACGGTACGCAGAAAACTTACTAACCCCTCCTTGTGATTTAAGCCATTGCATCATTAGTCCCAGCACATAGATCGCAAAAGTGGGCGGTGTATTAACTAATGAATTATTTTTATATGATAATTTATAATCAAATACACTCGGGACATATGAGTTGGTCTCCTCTAATATTGCTTTTTTGACAATTGTGATACACAAACCAGCAATACCAAGATTCTTTTGTGCGCTGGCATAAATAAAATCATATTCTTGTACCTGGATGGGTTTTGTTAAGATTGACGAAGTCATATCACAAAATATTTTTTTACCTTCAACAGTTAAGCTATCTTTAAACGCGACTCCACTAATGGTTTCATTATCGCAATAATGAAGATATACAGAATCATTATGTAACTTCCATTGCTCTACGGGGCAAATAGAAATTTTTTCATTGTGCTCTAGTACATTCACCTCATTTATATTCGCAAAATGCTTTGCTTCCCTACATGCTTTTGTGGACCAATGTCCACTACATAGATAATCAGCTTTGTCATTTTTCCTTAAGAAATTCAATGGCAACATTGAATATTGAGCCGTTGCACCACCATGCAAAAACAACACTGCAAAATCATCAGGGATTTGCATCAACTCTCGCAATAGAGACTCTGCTTGATTAAGGACATCGGCAAATAATTCACTGCGATGAGACAGTTCCAGTACTGATAAACCTGTGCCTTGAAAATCAATTAGTTCACGTTGAATCGTTACCAGTACTTCATGGGGTAATGTCGCTGGACCAGCTCCAAAGTAAAATGTATCTTGTGAACTCACGAATTTATCAAAGGAATGAGAAAATTAAGGATTACATTTGGGCACTATCCCAAAAAAAACATAAATAACGTTAAAAGTTAATCGTTATCTTCAATCTGTATTTCTGTAGCATGGGACAAATTTTCAATGCGCTCCACTTCCACCAAACGTTCTTCTTCAGAAAGCCGTATTAGCCGTACACCTTGTGTATTACGGCCCATCTGAGAAACATCCTCAACCGGCGTTCTTACTAAAGTTCCGCTATCAGTAATCAACATAATTTCATCTTCATCGGTCACAGCAACTGCACCCACTACATCACCATTGCGACCTGAAGTTTGGATTGCAATGACACCCTGTCCACCACGTTTTTGTACTGGGTATTCGTTCATTGGTGTACGCTTTCCATAGCCTTTTTCAGATGCCACCAGTACATCTTTATCACTCATGTCATCGGTGATAGTTATTAATGATATGACCTGCTGACCCTCACCCATTTTAATTCCGCGCACTCCGGTTGCATTACGCCCCATGGCGCGAACATCATCCTCTTTGAAACGAATTGCTTTGCCAGCGCTGGTTACTAGAAGCAAGTCTGTATTGCCATTTGTTACCGCTACATCGATCAAGCGGTCATTCTCACGCAAGTCAACTGCTAAAATTCCACTTGCACGCGGACGCGAAAATTCTGTCAACTTAGTTTTCTTAACCGTACCACTACTCGCAAGCATGACCACATAGGCATCATCACGGTATTCTTTAACTGGCAACACAACATTAATGCGCTCGTCTTCTTGCAACGGCAGAAGATTCACAATTGGTTTACCTCGTGCAGTACGTCCTGCCTGCGGCAATGCATACACTTTTAGCCAGTAAACTTTCCCACGACTAGAAAAACATAAAATTGTGTCATGCGTGTTGGCAACAAATAGTTGATCAACAAAATCTTCTGCTTTCACTGATGTGGCAGCTTTTCCACGCCCACCACGTCGCTGTGCACGATACGTGTCTAAGGGTTGAGACTTTGCGTAACCCGCATGTGAAAGTGTAACGACTACATTTTCTTCAGGAATGAGGTCTTCCATGGTGAGATCAGCTTGTGCATCATTAATTTCAGTGCGCCTCTCATCTCCATATTGATCGCGAACTTCTTCCAATTCTTCGCGTATTACTTTCAACAAACGTTCTGGATCTTGCAGTATCTCTAATAGATCAATAATTTTTTCAAGCAGATCACCATAGTCGTTTACAATTTTGTCTTGCTCTAATCCCGTTAATCGATGCAATCGCAAATCTAAAATCGCTTGCGCCTGTGTTGGTGAAAGGTGGTACTCACCTTTATGCATTCCATAACTAGGATCCAAATCTTCTGGCTTTGATGCACCTGCACCTGCACGATCTAGCATCTTAGTGACAACACCTGGTTTCCAGGCCTTGGCAATTAATTTCTCTTTTGCTACAGCTGGACTCTCAGATTTTTTAATCAACGCAATGATTTCATCAATGTTCGTAAGCGCAACCGCTTGGCCTTCCAATATGTGAGCACGTTCACGCGCTTTGCGTAATTCAAATATTGTTCGACGAGTTACTACATCACGGCGATGACGAATAAAAGCTTGTAATATTTGCTTGAGGTTTAATAAGCGCGGCTGGCCATCAACCAAAGCAACCATGTTGATTCCAAACACACTTTGCATAGCAGTGTGCTTGTATAAATTATTTAGTATGACTTCACTAACCTCTCCACGTCTCAGCTCGACCACAATTCGCATACCGTCTTTATCTGACTCATCGCGCAAACCATCTGTTGCAATCCCTTCAATACGCTTTTCTTTTACGAGGTCCGCAATTTTAATGATTAAGTTGGCCTTATTTACCTGATAAGGTA
>JBCCEI010000045.1:0-13949 GCA_039030355.1 Pseudomonadota bacterium
GTTGCTGTTGATGATTTGAGAAAAGAATATGATGCATTGATTCTTACAGGTGGCGCCTGTGCAGCACGTGATTTACCGGCTGAGGGTCGTGAGTTAAATGGCATACATCAAGCAATGGAATTTCTGCCAATGCAAAATAAACTTTGCGAAGGAGACACTAAACCTGAGAATTTCATTAGCGCTGAAGGGAAACATGTTGTCATTATCGGTGGTGGTGATACAGGTGCTGATTGTCTGGGCACATCAAATCGTCAAGGCGCTAAATCAGTTCATCAACTTGAGATTATGCCTAGACCACCTGAAGCACGTGCTGAAAATAACCCTTGGCCGGAATGGCCACGTGTATTCCGCACTGCATCAGCACATGAAGAAGGTGTTGAACGTGTCTATTCTGTTTCCACAAAACGTTTTATTGATGATGGAAATGGTAATGTTAAAGCGTTAGAGCTTGTTACGGTCGAAATGAAAAATGAAAATGGCCGCGTGAAATTTGCAGAAGTGCCAGGTAGCGAACAAATATTACCTTGTGATCTTGCATTGTTAGCTATGGGCTTTGTCGGACCTGAAAAACCAGGCATGTTAGAACAATTAGATGTGAAACTCGATGAACGCGGCAATGTGCTTTGTGATGAAAACTGGATGACCAATGTTGATGGTGTTTTCACTGCTGGCGATATGCAGCGCGGCCAAAGTTTGATTGTTTGGGCAATTGCCGAAGGTCGTTCTGCAGCACACGCCGTTGATACTTTTTTAATGGGGCGAAGCCAGCTACCTGATCCCGTCTCACCCTCCAGCCGTGGCCAATAGTAGCCATTGCACCAATTAATTAGTTTGTCATTACGGCTATCTTGAAAACATTTTAATCGTTGTTCCTACTTATTAAGCTCACCCAAAAAAATAAGGTGGGTTTTGTTAAGCAGTGACTTTTTCTAGTATTACTTGTTCTTGTGAGCTGTTTGTTTAATAAATGGTTCATCACTTATAAAGCTCAATAAATTGAGTGTAAGTGAGCTGCATCGCTATTTTATTCGATCTATTTTTTAAGCAACCATAGCAAAAGTGATATTACCAAACTAACAATAAGCATTGTCGTAATTGGAAAATACAACTGAATACCTTCTTTTTTAACTATAATGTCTCCAGGTAGCTTACCGATTGGTAGTTTCGTTAGCAGTGGCCATAACACACCAATCACTACAATAAAAATACCGATGTAAATTAAGATTTTATTCATAAATAATTAATTGTTATGTAAACGAAGTTGTAACTAATACGTTTAAAATATATCAGTCAGAAATTTAGCAAGTACATATGCAATTCAAAAAACTAACCTTCTCTATTCTAATTTCGCTCTTACCATTTTTACTTAGCTGTACAAGTGCTGAACCAAAAAATTATTCTCATACAGGCGTACTTACAAAGCAATCGCTTGTACATGATGGATATGAACGCGAATATATCATTTATAAACAAGCTTCTATTCAGAATTTAAATAAACTTCCATTACTGATTGCTTTGCATGGTGGAGGTGGGACAAGCAAACAACTCATTTCTCATACAAAGCGTAGGTTCAACATACTCGCCGACGCGGAAAGTTTCTATGTCGTCTATCCACAAGGTTTAAAAAAGGGATGGAATGATGGGCGCAATGATCTAAAACAGTTTGCAACAGTAAATAATATTGACGATGTTGGATATATTCAAAAATTAATTCATTATCTGACATCTAAATATAATATTGACGTAAAACGTATTTTTGTTACAGGTATTTCAAATGGTGGCTTCATGTCATTTCGTTTAGCATGCGAGTTAGAAGATGAAATAAATGCCATAGCTCCATTAACTGCGACAATATCTGAAGACGTTTTCAAAAGTTGTAATGGCAATTCTAATGTAGGCCTGATGCTTATGAATGGTACAGAAGATCCAATCGTGCCATATGATGGAGGTTATGTAGAACTATTTGGGAAGAAAAGAGGCAAGATTGCATCGACTCGAATGACGATCGATAGATGGCTAGAAATGTTGCGATGTAAGAATGAACCCATTATTAGTGAATTACCAGATAATGAAAAAGATGGCACAACAGTGACAACTTTTGAATATAGACAGTGCAATGGTAATGGCACCATCTCACTTTATAGAATTAACGGTGGTGGCCACACTTGGCCGGGCGCTAAATCTCATAATTTAAAACGTATTGTTGGTAAAACAAGCCAAGAACTTATTGCTTGCGATACCATTTGGGAATTTTTTAAGCACCAACCATAATACCTAGCGTCAATAATTAGACATATTTCCGTTCATCTGTTTTTTTCTACCGTCTATTTTACCCCTGCTTTACCTTAGTAGACATATGGTGAACTCTAGTCTTGCTCAACTAGAGGAGAGAGCATGGCTCATTTTCAAGAAAGGAGAACTGGTAGCGATCGACGTCGTTACCATGGGGAAGATCGCAGGAAACAAACTGATCGTAGAGATAAGTCCAGTGATAATGTGGAATTTATCGAACGCGCTAGGTTTAAAGCCTGGATGACAATGACTGATAAGCATATTGAAGATTAAGTTCGTTATAAAACCCCTTTTTGTTATCCAAACACGTTGATCAAGTATAGGTTTTTCTAAAACTTGAAACATATGTTTGTTTGCTAACATCATCCATTTATCGGGTGTGATAAGCTGTACTCGTTTTCATAGTGCAATATAAGGCCATGAAGCGAAACAGCGTTAAAACCATCTTTATTTTATTCACTGCTATCGCTCTATTTATTGGTGGCTTTTATTTATCTTCGCTTCGCAAACAATCCGATGTCACGGTGACAAGCCAAAACCTTGCCTCGAATGAAAAACAAGCCCATCAAGAAAATGCGCTGAAAGAAAAGCTCGTTACTGATTTTGAAAAAGCCTTCATAAAGCAGTACACGCCACTAGTTGGCTGTGAAGATTTATTTGCTGAGAACCAAACAACTAAATGTAGAATGCATAGAGAAGATGCAAAAAATGAGTTCAAAAACGAGTTTATAAAAAATCGTGGCTTGCCAAAAAATACCTTTGAAGATCTTAAGTTAAGCCTCGTAGATTAGCAAAACTCACAAATTTTATTGGAAACTATTTTTTAGTAGCCATTCCTTTGCCAATCAAAATCATTCTAATCACACGCTCAGACGCGTTGGCGAGATCTTGTTTAGAGTTTTTTATCGCCTCTTCTAAACTCATGTCTTTAGCTGCTGCACTTTCGATTGCATCGATACCATGATCAAAAACTTGTCGTGCATCATCAGATAAGGCGCCACCAATTGCGATAACTGGAACTTTGCATTTTTTTGCCGCCTTTGCCACACCAGAAGGTGTTTTGCCAAATGCAGTTTGGAAATCTACACGACCTTCACCTGTAAGTACTAAATCAGCACCTTTTATATATTTTTCAAGCTTTGTAGCAGATAAAACAATATCGATACCACTTTCAAGAGTTGCATTGGCAAATGCAAGCAAACCTGCACCTAACCCCCCCGCAGCACCTGCACCAGGCATACGTACTACATCTTTTTTAAGATCACGTTTTAATAACTTGCCAAAATGTTTCAAGTTTTTATCTAATTGATCAACCATTTTTGCAGTTGCACCTTTCTGAGGTCCAAAAACATGTGAAGCACCTTTTTTTCCGCATAGTGGGTTTTCTACATCACATGCGACTACAATCTTTGTTTTTGCAATACGTGGATCAATCGATTGCACGTCAATTTTGGTAATTTTCGCCAGCATACCCCCACAACCCAATTCTTTTATTTCTTTACCACTGGCATTCAAAAACTTAATACCCAACGCCTGCGCCATGCCACTTCCGCCATCATTGGTCGCAGAGCCTCCAATACCAATGATAATTTTTTTTGCGCCCCTATTAATAGCATCTAAAATTAATTGCCCTGTCCCATAAGTTGTGGTTTTGAGTGGATTCTTTTCACGGCCTTTAACCAATGGCAAACCGGATGCTTCAGCCATTTCAATCACGGCTGTTTTTTGTTTTGCCAACCAACCATATTTTGCCGTTACTAATTTTCCTGCAGGACCTTTTACACGCTTACTTACAATTTTACCCTTTGCCGCATCTACCAATGATTGCACAGTGCCTTCACCGCCATCGGCCATCGGAACTTTTATACATTTTGCATTTGGCAAAACGCGCTTGATGCCTTTTTCCAGACAGCTGGCTACTTGTAATGAAGTCAGATTTCCTTTGAATGAATCAGGTGCGATAACAATTTTTTTCATAGTGAATATTAGAGTTGTTTTAATTAATTATATAAGAGCCAATCGTCTTAGCCATATTATCACGAAGTAATACAAACCTATTGCTTAGCAAACCTTTCAGTTAAATGTTTTTTCAGCATGGCCGAAAAGACCTCAGATGATGCATGCTGTTTGACCAAATCGTCTATTCTTGACACCGCATGGGCCTGATCATAGCTTAATTGAGTATCCATTCGATTAAATTCATGCAACAACTTACCTGCTTGTGCTGGGAATATGGTTTCTAAACGAACACCAATTTTTTGTTGATAATGTCGATCAATATGTCGCACTAAAGTACTTGTACAATTATCGCGTAAAGTTCGATAAAAATTTGGTTTCTCATGTAACTTGTTAGCAGAACTTGCTAAATCTTTTAATAAGGAGACCATAAATTTTGGCTCGGCTTTTATAGGATAAATATGTAGTTTTGCATCTCGATGTACGGCACGTAAAGTTAGTAAATCTTGATCACTACCAAATATATATATTATCTCTAACTGCCGTAACGCACCGGCAACTAAGCTATAGTTTTCATTTTTTTCTTTACGAGTTTCAACAGAAACGACGAGATTTCCCTGTCCTTTAAAACCAAAAATCAACATAGTATGCGCCATATATTCTGAGTCGCCAAAAGGTACAACCACAAGATAAAGCTCGTTTAGTTTTGTTAAATCAAATTCTCTTGTCTCCCAGTTTAAATCACTATTCTTCACTCCTTTCCAGGTAAAATTACGAAAGTCTTTTATTTTTATTTCGTTATTTTCAATACTGACTTTGGGCAAAACTGAAACTTCATCTAACCAATCAAGATTATTGCTTGCCTGAATGCTAGCTAACCAGACAAACATAAATACCAGAAACGCGGGAGGAACAAATGATATAAATTTTCGTTTTCTAAAGCAGGTCCATACCATTATGCCTACAATAAAAATAAAAATACTAAATTTACTTGAAAGATCCAGAAAATGATGAAGCATTAATACATTCAAACCCCAAATCGGGACCAACAAAAAATACTTAATCATCTGACTGCAATGAATTAAATTATTAATTGTGATCTAAATGCGACCACGATTAAACATGAAAGAAGATGTGCAGACGCTATTCTAAAACATCTGGTATCAGCGCAATTATTTTAGAGATATTACAAGAACTATTTAGAACCATTCGCTGCTGTTTTTCCATGACTACGCGAATCGTTTTGCAGCCACTCGTAGTAACCATCAACACCTAAGGTTCTAACTTTTTGAATACGGTAGTTTTGCTCTTCTTGACTAATTTGACCAAGCATGTGACTTAACTGTATTTGTTGCTCTACTTGTTCTGTTGTTAAGTCCGCAGCACTTAAACTTATCACTGCAAAACCCAAAAACAGTGCTAAAACCCACTGTTTCATTTTCTTATACTCCATATATTTTATATGGGCTTATCGTAGCAAATTAATCCTATTTCTAACAAGATAAGCCAGGATTGTCGGCCCTTAAGCATTGATCGAAGGTCAACTTGCTTATAAAGGAAGTGCTTGCAATAGATGAATAAACTACTACTGCCTGTATATTTTGATGTGCTAACGTATGCAACGAATTTCATTCTTGTATTGCTACATTTGTCACAACGTCTGACTAATGTGCTTTCAAAATATAACTATTGTAAATTCAATCATCACACTTTAGGGGAGAACAATGTTACTAACAAATCTTGAGCAAGTGCCGGGCAAAAAAATTGTGCAACACTTTGGCTTGGTGCAAGGCAATACAATACGTGCAAAGCATGTAGGCAAAGATTTCCTAGCTGGATTAAAAAATATATTTGGCGGCGAGCTTGGCGCATATACCGAGCTACTTGCAGAATCAAGACAAGAAGCGACCGATAGAATGATTCAGCAAGCACAGTCTATGGGCGCTAACGCGATTGTGAATATCCGCTATAGCACTTCTTCTGTTGCACAAGGTGCTGCTGAATTGTATGCCTATGGCACGGCCGTAAAAGTCGAACTATAAGGGTAATTACAAAATGGAAATCATCATACTGCTGACACTATTAGCATTTGGATACTTTTTTGGCCAACGCGCAGAAAAAAAACACTTCAAATCTATTATTGATAGAGAAAAAGCATATCTGAAATTACCCGTAGTTACCATGAGAACACCTCCCGCAATTCATCAACACACATTAAATTCAGAGTTAGTTGCAGGTAATGCAGTCATTTCAATTGACTTTTTTAAGAAGTTTGTGGCTTCACTTAAGATGTTATTTGGTGGGCATGTAACACAATATGAATCGTTGTTGGACCGCGCAAGAAGAGAAGCGTTATTGCGCATGAAAGAACAAGCACAACATAAAAATGCATTTGTAGTATTAAATGCGCGTGTAGAAACTGCCTCGATCAGTAAAAATAGTAAAAGAAGAAATAGTGTTGGGGCTGTTGAAGTCTTAGCCTATGGAACCGCAGTTTCACTAGGTGATAAAATTAAAAACGAAATTAATTCGTGAAATACACTCCTGTTCAGCCACCTGAAGACATCAATGTCACACCTGAACATCCGCTAAAATCTTTTTTTATTTTAACTGCTGGTACGATAGCAGTCGTCATTACAATCGTGATGATGCTGGGCTTCTTCGCAGACTACTTAGTTAAGTATATTCCTGTTGAGTATGAACAACAGCTTTTCAGTCAAGACGGGCTTTATATCATGCCATTTGCTACAGACTATAGCGAAAAAGGTAAACACGTTAGAGAATATCTACAAACATTGGTAGATGAATTGCACACTACTGCTGGCGAAAAATATGCAGATCATCAATTCCAAGTAACAATTGCAAATGACATAAATGCAAATGCATTTGCTGTACCGGGTGGACACATAGTCGTAACGCGAGGTCTCTTCTCATCAGTCGAATCAGAAAATGGATTAAGTATGATCTTAGCGCATGAAATGGCGCATCACTATGAACGTCATCCACTTCGTAGCACAGGGCGCGGACTAGTCGTATCAGTATTTCTTCTCGCTTTACTAGGTGCTGATGGCTCTAGTTTTATACAAGGCTTTATAGGTAACACAGCTTCTATTACGAATTTAGCATTCAGCCGTAAACAAGAAACTGAATCAGATGAATTTGCAGTAGATCTATTATTAAAATTCTATGGGCATGCATCTGGAGCTGCAGAGTTTTTTCAATTCATAAAACTTGAAGAAGAACACTATGGCGAAGTACCAAGTTTTTTGAGCACTCATCCTTCAACCGAAGGACGAATTGACACACTACTAGAATTTGAAATCAAAAACCCCGGCGAGAAGAAAAAACTACCAGATTTTGTGCGTGATTATGCTCACATAACTGATCAAGAAATCTGATTTTCGCTATAAGGCTCTCAAATATTTTTCGCCACCTATCGGATAATTGAATCCTCTTATTGGCATGGCAGAAGTTAAGTTGTGCTTATATCCTATGCTGAAATATGGATTTTATAACAGGATGAACTTACTTATTTTCTAAATTGATAAGAATTTACTGCAACTGGCTGTGTGATCACTATGTATAAATATTTTACTAATAAAGCATGGTTAGCTCTCGCATTTTCAATGTGTGCGAGTTGTAGCTATCTTCATAGCTATCAACATCAAATTCAGCAAAAAAAAATTGAAAATAATATTTCTGAATCAAGACTTGATGGTGTAAACGAGTTCACAAGCCGTACGCCTTACCATAAAACCTACGAGTTTGAGTTTCAAAATTCACAAAACAGATCATATGCTCTGATCTTTTATATTAGCGAAAGCAGCTTCTCAAAAAGTATTATCAAACATCGTAAACAGGCTGATTTACACCGCGATTCAATTCGAATTGATGACAATATAGGTATCTTAAGCAGCTTAAACCAGCACCTTCCTCATGCTGATAATGTCGTCTGGCAACAGGTTGCAAACTATATATCTGAGGAAGATGCACGTGATAGCTATCAAATATTGCAGGAATATATAAGACTCAAGATAAGGGATTTATAAAGATCGAAACAACCTATGTAGCATCTCTATAGCAAGGAACTAATTGAATTAAATTATTTCCAAATCATATGTGCACTAAAGGCCTTAATTTCATAACCATTGGTTTAATCGCGGCTTTTTGCTTAAACAGTGCGATTGCCGGGAAAAAGTCACGTTATGAATATGAAGATTGTTTATTAGAGCATCTTGATCATGCCAAGCTGGATGTTGCCAGCCGCTTTATCGCTGAAGCATGCGAAGAAAATTACGGCTCAGGCCCATCTACTATCATAATGAGCGATGAAAAACGGTATAACGAGTGTTTGCTCGAGCATATGGTAGGCGTTGAAAGTGTCGAAGCAGTAATAAGGATTCGTCGCGCATGCGAAAAAAAGTATCGCTAGCGGGGCATGTTATAGATAGAAGGTATATTTTTAACTAATTAATAGGCAACTTTAAGTTGCAATAAACGTCTAACAGAGTATAGTTCGCCGGCGATGAAAAATTTTATTCAACAAATAGCCCCTAATAAGCGCATGTTTATGTGGCGAACAAGTATGCCAAGTGCTTTTGCATCATGCACGCTGCATGCCGCTGAAATAGGCATTAAACAAGTGATTAATATCGCTTAGTACCTTTCAAATTATATGGAAGGTGCAGCTCACCTTCCGGATAGATAGAGAACCCCGGTAGCGTGAGCACCGGGGTTTTTTTATGTCTGAAAATATAAATCATTTAACCCAACTAGAGGAAATATTAACTTTTGAACTAAGGAGAAATGCAGTGAAATTAGAGAAGATACTACAAGACAATGAAAATGTGCGATTCATGTTTTTCTTGTCTGGAAAGCTTTGGTATCGCACTGATAGCGGTTTTAAGTTTCCCGTACCAATTAAAGGTTCGGGTCAGTCGGTGTTTTTAAACGAAGACCGAGTAAATCGTTTTTACCCATACATCAAAGCGCATGCCCAAAAATTAGATGAAAAATCTGAAAAGGCGAAAGCTGCTTAATATTTATTGAATATAGGTGAAATATGAATAGCTTAGAAAATATATTAAACCAAAAAGCGAAATTTATGCGCTTGCAAAAAGGTGTGGCGTATTATGCCGTTACTGTCCCTTATAGCGAAAAGCTGTATAGCTTTCCTGTGCCAGTAAAAGATATTAAAGATGACATACTGTTAGCCGAAAAGAATGCGTTATTCTTTACCCAGCATATTCGCCAAGCTATACATGATGGTACCTTTTTAAAAGAAGCTGCTTAATTAACTCTTAAGGAGATAACAATGAAGAGTAAAGCTAAATCAAAGATAAAACTGAGCCGTCATCGCAATTTGCTGCATAATCATCCCATGCTTAGAAAAGGTGGTGTACATCAAAAATGCAATAAATCCAAACGGCGCTTAGACAAAGTAAACATGAAAAAAGAGTGGCTTCCCCAAAATATATTTGCATAAGTATATTTCGGCGAAACTATTCGCAAGATGTCATTGAGTGAGCATACTGTAATCAATCTACTATCTAGTCATTAACAATATTCCACTATTGCAAAAAATTAATGATTGAGATAGCCTGCTTTTGATTAATTATGTATTCATTGATTTGCGCCAGGTAAAACTAGGCAGTTTCAGTTACTGTAAAAAAACTAAAAAATATGTAAGTGGTGAAGACGAATGAATAAGACCCAAGTCCTTGTACTTGGCGCAATCTTGCTTGCCATCCTTGGTTATTTTTGCATAAGCAATCATGCTCTGATTATCCAAAATGATATTCATACACGTGTACAGCAAACGCTTGATCTCGAAGAAACTCAACAAATTACAGTTACTACTCAAGGCCGTGATATCACCTTAAGCGGTGAGGTTGAAAATGAAACAATAAAACAACAAGCAGAGTTAAACACATTCCGAGTTGAAGGCGTACGTTTAGTTATTAATAAGCTGAAGCTTGCTAGTGACGAATCAATTACCGAAAGTAGCACTATCCATGAACCTGAAATTAGCCCAAATGTAGAACCTACTAAAGAAGTAATACAAACTCCAAACGCTGAAGGTATATAGAAATGAATTACTTAATTACTCAAATGTGGGTCTGCCTATTAATTGCAGCTGCAATTGGCTTTTTGATTGGTTGGCTACTTAAAGGCATTTTATACCGAAAAAGCCTTGAAGAACTTGATGAAAATTGGCAACGTAAATTTGCAAAAAAGGAAAATCAATCAACTACAAGTTTAGAAGAAACTAGCCAGTCCACTGCAATTTCAGAAACACCAACCAAGCCTAAAAATCTTCAGTCAAGTTTTGATATTGAAGAAATTGAAGGCATAGGCGCCAATTATGGTGGAAAATTACGCGATGTTGGAATCACAACTACACAGCAACTACTGAATAAATGTTGCGACATAGACGGCCGTATTGAAATTGCTAATCACATTGGCATAGAAGATTTTGTCATTCAAAAGTGGGCAAGCATGGCGGACCTAATGCGAGTTAGTGAAGTAGATGGGCAATTTGCTGAACTTATGGCATATGCCGGAATAGATTCTGTGCAATCATTAGGTAAACAAGACGTAGATAAATTTTTTACTTCTCTCAGTAAAGCAAATAATAATCAACAACGTGTAAAAACATTACCTGATGTAACCACGCTAGAAATTATGATTGCAGAGGCAAAATCTTTGCCTGAAAAAATGAAGGATGTCTAAGCACCCACTTCAGTTAAGCAAATAAAAAAACGCTTGATTTAACTAAATTGAATGTTTTCCAATTTATAACTCTCCCCAGCTTTTTCTCCTGCGCCATGGAATACGTGTAATAACTAAACCGAGTATGAGACTACCAATAGCGGTAAGCGCGCCTATAATAAACCACTGTCGATCCTTGTGAATAGACTTGAATTGTTTATTTTCTTGCTTAATTTCTGCAACTTGTGCACGTTCCTCAGCAAGGATTTTTTGCAAACGTTGATTTTCTTGTTGCAGCTCAAGAGGGCGTTTTGAAATTGCCTTAATTTGTTTCAACTCACCCGAAAGACTGGCTGTTCTTTCATTCACTCGTGAATCAAATTCTGCTTTGAGTTTGTCATACTCTTGCTTCAGAGATTGGTATTGTGCCCTACCTCCGGGCCGATTCTGCAGAAAACTTTCCAATATCCAACCAATTTTTTCATCCTTGGTGGCTACCATTACATAGCCTTCATCGCTATTGGTTCTCAGGATTCTTACAGGAGTACCGCTTTTTAATTGTGCAACAATCTCACTGTTTAGATTCATCTTACGATGCATTGTAATTTCCAGCTCGTCAGTGACATAACGAACATTTTCTGCAAATGCGTTGGAAGCAATTATTAACGGCAATAACGCAAAAACGAATTTATAAGTCATTAGCTTGTTTAAAACTAATTAAGTATGGTACTTACAAATTTTCTGCTGCTGCTTTTTTTTCATGCACAGGGATTCGCGTTACTTGATAACCATCTTTTTCCATAAGAGCTAAAACACCTTGGTCACCATACAAATGTAATGCACCAATGGCGATAAAGGTTTTCTTTTCGCGCATTGGTTTACGCATGTAATGCTCCATTACTACATTTCTATCTTTTACAACATGCTTTAAATATGTCTCTCGATATTTTTCAAATTCAGGTTTATTTGGTATAAAACTAGTGCTGACTTGATACATCTTTTTAAGATCCTCTTCCAAGTAAGCCTCTAACATCACATTGATGGTATCACGCATGTCTTTGTAGCTATCCAATGTAAATTCAAGCAACTTTATTTGCACATCTTGCGGCATAGCATAAAAAGTAACTAAAAATTCTTCGATACTCTCAACTTGGTACAAGTCTTTCCGTTGTGCTGCTGCACGATCAAGAAGCTCATAATCTAAAATCATATCCTCGGTATTTTCAGCTTTAACGGCAAAACTACGCATTGCAGCCCATGGTTTTAAATGCATGATAGTTTGTTTGTCCAGACCCAGATCAAGCAACACATCTTCGACTCTCACATATAGATCTTTACCGATTAGTCCCTCAAGAGTTTGCCCCCTTGGCAAAGTCATATCACCCTTGATCATCTGTCCGCCATGGTATGGATTCCAATAGTGATCGCTTGGAAATGACTCCATAGCAAAACTTGTCATCTCATCAAAACGTCCAATAATACTTTTTCGTACTTCGTTAACACGCTTATCATTCATATGAATGGTGCCAAAAATATAACCGATAAATTCTTTATCTTTTTCAATCTTCCATAAAACACCCTCAGTAAATCGTCCAGATTCTTTTATAGGTTTACTTAGCTCTTCTTGTAGCTTTAATAATTCTTTATCACTAAGCTCACCAATTTCTTCAACAACTGGTGTATGAACTTTTTGCGAGGCATTACTCATTTGCGCTCCTAGCAACATCACTAAAACTGCAGTTAATCCCACAAGTAAGAATGATTTTTGAAAATTGATGGATTGCATATTTAATAACTCCGATTATTTAAACAGGTATTCTGATAATTTAGACCATATTCTTGCGAAAACAATCCAATCTATTTTAAACACAAAAAAAAGCTGCTTTGGCTTCCCAACAGCAGCTTTTAAATTATATTGAAACAAAATAAGGCGCCTTATTAAATCGCTTTGGCTGTTTATTTATTCCTTGAACAATCTTACTTACGAGAATTTCCTAAGTGTCGTAGGTACCTTATCATAATCAACAGATATTGCTTCATGAGGACAGGCCTCAACACAAGCAAAACAGCGGATACATTCATTTTCATCAATGAATAACGAGTTATAGTACAAACCAGAAGTTTTCGCTGGCGTAACTCGATCAAAACTAGATACTTTACCGCCACCATTCGTCACGAAGTTAGTCGCTTCCACTAGACAATTTGGCGTTGGTTTCACCATCAAGCATTCATCACACAACACACATTTTGTGTTATCAACTACCGGCGCAGGTGAGCGTGCATCTTCGAATTTATCAAAATATATATTTTCATCTGATAATCCAGCTTCTTGTAATGCTTCTACACCAAGATCAATCATTACTGGCGGGCCACAAAAGAAAGCTTTCATGTTGTCCACTGAAACTTTATTTTTACTTAAATATTCATTCTTGAAGTGATCAGTTACAAAACCGCGTGGCCCATCCCAATCACTATCTTCGGCTTCTTCTGAAAGAACAGGAATAAATTTAAACGTATAATTCTTATTCCATTTTCGCTCGATCTCTCGCATTTCTTCTTGCAAATACAAATCTGCTTGAGTTCGCGCCCCATAGAAAAAATAACAGTCTCTTTCAGCTTGCTGAATACACGCTTCCTCTACTATTGCATTTATTGCGCTCATGCCACTACCGCCCGCAATGCAGACCATAGTTTTATTCGATGGGTCTAAACCAAACTTTCCTAGCGGCCCTGATATTTTTACATGTTCGCCTTCACGATTCTCTTCTGCTATCCAGCTTGAAAGCTTTCCACCATGCACTAATCGTATAAAAAATGAATACTCATTTTTATTTTCGTTTTCAGGTGCTTTTGCAAATGAATAAGAACGAGGCTTACGGCATCCAGGCACGGTAATAGTTGCATATTGACCTGCTTTAAAAACAATTTGTTTTGCATCTTCATTACACCGGATTACAACCTTGTATGTATCATAGGTAAGATTTTCTACA
>JBCCEI010000046.1:0-13875 GCA_039030355.1 Pseudomonadota bacterium
AATCAAACTTCTTATTAAAATACAAGCTTAGTTTATTAGGGGTTTTAAGAATTCTGTAGCATTTTGCTGGTCTAATAATTCGAAATCTTCAATTGCAATACATTGTCGTTTACCTATAGAGTTTGCACCCAAGGATATTCCTAGGAGAATCCAAAGTGATTGATCTCGGTCTACAAGTACTACGCACGGATGTGTCCGGTATGCCAATGGAATGGATCAACTACCAGGATGCTGCACGTCTCTATCATGGCGAGCAGGTTGCTTACACTTGTGGTGAGCCTTTATATGTAATCCACGGCGGAATTAATGCGCGTAGTGGACTTCGAAGTCAGATTGAGGTCAATTCAATTGTTGCTACACACGGCAATAATAAATCTTTGCATGAGAGTTATGTCCCACCTTTGAATAATCGTACTCTATTCAAGCGTGATGCAAATCTATGTTTGTATTGTGGTGAGAGCTTTGATCGCCGCGAATTGTCACGTGATCATGTGCGACCGCTTAGTCAGGGAGGTGCAGATGAATGGAATAACGTAGTTACTGCATGTAAACGTTGTAACAACCACAAAGCAGGGCAAACGCCAGAAGAAGCCAATATGCAACTATTGGCCATTCCGTTTATCCCTACTCATGCAGAATATATTTATTTGCAAGGTAGAAGAGTGCTCGCAGATCAGATGAAGTTTTTGTTAGCACATTTTCCACGTACTAGCCCACTACATAAACGCTTAAGTCTACAGGCTTAGCATTCCATTCACATATCTGGTTTATACATCAAGCCGCTTTTATTTGCTTAATGCTTATCTTTTTAAGTAGGCTACTGGTTTAGGACGTTTTATTGCGAAAAGAATAAGCCCATGCCCAAATTCAAAGGTGTTAAAAATTATGCTCATGGAAGTGATTCTTGTTTGGGCGTATTAATTACTAATCTTGGTACTCCCGAAGCATGCACTACGAGTGCGGTACGAAAATATTTAGCAGAGTTTTTATGGGATCCACGTGTTGTTGAAATACCAAGACCGATTTGGTGGCTCATATTGCATGGAATCATTCTGCGGACGCGCCCAAGCAAAAGTGCAGAAGCTTATGAAAAAGTTTGGACCGATGAAGGATCACCCTTATTAGTCATTAGTAAGCAACAGCGCGATGCGCTTCAAACTGAATTGGGGAAAAAATGTTTTGGCCCGGTAAAAGTTGAGCTTGCAATGCGCTATGGCAACCCATCAATTGCTTCCGGATTGCAGCGCTTAAAAGAGCAAGGTGCACGAAGAGTGTTACTATTTCCGCTGTATCCACAATATTCTGCAAGTACAACGGCATCTACATTTGATGCAGTTGCAAATGAGTTTATGCAGCAACGCTGGATGCCCGAATTGCGTATGGTTAGCAACTATGGTGCCGATGAAGGTTATATCAACGCTTGTGCACAGCAAATAAAAAACCACTGGCAACTACATCAGCGTAGCCAGAAGCTCATTTTTTCATTTCATGGCTTACCAAAAAGAAATTTAATGCAAGGCGATCCTTATCATTGTGAGTGTCACGAAACAGCGCGTTTGATCGCAGAAAATCTAAAATTGCAAGAAAATGAATGGATGCTGACGTTTCAGTCACGCTTTGGCAAAGCTGAATGGTTAAAGCCTTATACAATACAAACCATGCAAGAGTTGCCAGATCAAGGCGTTAAGACAGTTGATGTATTTTGCCCTGGCTTTTCAGCAGACTGTCTAGAAACCCTAGAAGAAATCAATATGCAAAATAGTGAGGTTTTTGTTGATGCTGGTGGAGAAAAATTCTCTTACATATCAGGGCTCAATGCCGAAACAGCGCATATTGAAGCATTAGCAAGCATTGTTATGCAACACACACAAGGTTGGCCTGAAACTTCTAGTAATTATTCTGAAGCAAATAATGAAATGATAAAGCAGAGAGCAATCGAAAAAGGTGCAAAGCGCTAAAAAGCTGCTTTGTTTCCTTACACTTTTTTATTAACTACAAATTGCTCGCTATACTGAGTAGAGTGTCCTCTAGTTTTCTTTTTTTGAATAACTCTGTAAAGATTTGGTTATGTACTTCAGCCACACTTCCTTCTCCATTTACTTGAATAAATTCTGGTGCCTTTACATCGTCACTGGCTGACCAGTTTGAATAATATTCAATGAGTGGCTGCGTTTGTTGATGGTAAATTCTAAGACGTTCACGTACGGTTTCTTCCTTGTCGTCCTGTCGTTGGATTAACGTATCGTCTGTAATATCATCATGGTTTTCGTTCTTGGGTGGGTTAAACTCAATATGATAAGTGCGTCCAGAAGCGGGATGATAGCGACGTCCACTAATTCGCTTGATAATAATATTATCATTGACGTAAATCTCGATTACGTAATCAATTTTTATACCGTCAGCTTTTAAACTTTCGGCTTGAGTAATGGTGCGCGGGAAGCCGTCAAATAAGTAGCCATTTTTACAATCATCTTGTGCAATACGTTCTTTAACTAGATTAAGAATGATTTCATCAGAGACCAAGCCACCAGATTCCATCACTTTTTTTGCTTGCATACCTAAAGGCGCACCTTGAGCAATGGCTGCTCTTAGCATATTGCCGGTTGATATCTTTGGAATATTAAACTCCTCTGCAATAAAACTGGCCTGAGTGCCCTTTCCAGCAGCGGGTCCACCTAATAAGATGATACGCAATTCTCGGTTCCTTCGATGTAGCAGATTAGTTCTAGTAGCTTAAGATAACGGCAATTTAGATCTTAAAATAATTAAACAACAATTGAATTAAGATTAAAAGGTACCCATTAATAGACAAAACAGAAAATAGATTCAAACCGATATGTTATGTGTCTAAATGAAACAATTTTTTTCAATCTATATGCCGTCAAAATCAATACTTTTATATTGACCTAGTTTTAATGTTCCGAGTTCAATGGGGCCGATGCAGTGACGGATTAGTCTTAGAGTAGGGTGATTCACTGCAGCGGTCATGCGCCGTACTTGCCTGTTACGGCCTTCCTTAATTTCGATATTTAGCCATTGAGTAGGGACAGTTTTTCGAGATCGAATGGGAGGGTCACGCTGCCATAGATATTCAGGCTCTGAAATCCTTTTCACACGTGCAGGTAAAGTGATGCCATCTTTTAATTTCACACCATTGCGTAGTGTCTCTATGGAAGAAGTATTTATTTCACCTTCAATCTGAACCCAGTAATGTTTTGCCCATTTAAACTTTGGGTTTGAGATACGTTGTTGTAGTTGGCCATCGTGTGTGAGAAGCAATAACCCCTCACTATCCTTATCCAAACGGCCTGCGGGATATACGTTTGGAATATCAATATAATCTTTTAAGGTTTCTCTTTTTGAACTATTAGCGGTATCTGTATCCGTGAATTGGCTTAATACACCAAATGGTTTGTTGAAGACAACGAGCTTGGCCATCTAGGCTGCTTTTAAAAAATTCATCCACTTTTGCTTTCTAAAGTCACCAAAATCTAATTGCTCAAACAAATCGTTGAGCATTGTGAAGTCAGGTTCTTTGCGCTTTAATTTTATTGTTTCTGCTAACTTTGCATTGCATTCAATGCCAGTCAATTTTCGGTACAAGAGTACCTGATCTTCATATTCTGCGATTAGACCTTGAATTCGTTTTGCACCACGTATTTTCATTTCACTTACCTGATGAATATTTTTCAATAGCTCTTCAAGATTTGAAAACTTGTTTAATAATTTGGCTGCGGTGGCCATACCAATACCGGGCACACCTGGAATGTTATCAACCGTGTCACCTGCAATCGCGAGTTGATCTGCAATTTGATTAGGGTATACGCCAAATTGTTTTTTAATTTGTGGAATAGCATTTCGCTGGCCCTTGGCAAAGTTCCAAAAGATGTCGTTTTCAGAAATCAGCTGAGCAAGGTCTTTGTCTGCTGTAAGAATGGTAATGTTATGTCCTTTGTCGCGCATACGTTTGGCTAGCGTGCCAATTAAATCATCCGCTTCATAGTGTGGGCTGCCCACTTCGCAGATCCCTAAAGCTTCAATAAATTCACGACAATATTTAAATTGACGTTTTAGTTCTTCAGGCGCAGGTTCTCGATTCGCTTTGTACTCCGGATAAATTTCATTTCGAAATGAGGATTGTAGGCTTTCGTCAAAAGCAAAGCCTACATAGTTGGGTTTGGCTTGCTGTAAGAATTGGTAGACGAAATCAGCAAATCCATATACTGCATTAACAGGTTCATTTTGTTTGTTCACCACATGGTCAGGCACAGTGAACCAGGCACGAAAAACATAGATACTTGAATCTACCAGATAGACATTTTCTGTCACAGGATTACCTAATGCGCATAAAAAAAGCGACTGTACTAGAGAGTCGCTTTAGTGTCATTTTAAAATGAAAAATAATTTCTTATTGAACGATTTTTATCAACTGTCCGGACTTTGGTTCACCATCAGGATACATACCATTGAGTAAACGTAGTTGTTCAATTGGATGATGTTCAATGTCAGATTGTTTGGCTAATTTTGCAAAGGTATCACCAGACTTTGCACGAATTAATTTAATATTTTTCGGCTTGGCTAATTTTCTTTCACTACTTTTAAGTTGGCGCATACTTTTGATTGTAGCAAGACCAACAGAGTCATATTTATTCAGTGCACTTTCATCTTTACCTGCAATTAAAACTTGGTAAATACGCTTGCCTTGAAATACAGCTGCAACACGGCTAGGCACACTGCCACCCTTGGTAGGTAAGTTTGTATATCCGGTGTAGCCTGTAAAATTAGCTGTTTTTACCGGTTGTCCCTTTGTGATCTTGCCTTTGAACTGTTCGTTTAAGTATTCTTTTGGGGACTGTTTCTTATTTAAATCATCGATTGTAATCTGTAATTGCGCATCACCATTTTTAGGAGTTGCAATAAGCCGATCCGGTAAATTACTAACTTTCCAGCCTTCGGGAAACGCAACAAACAGATTTAAATCTGTATGGTAGAACCTATTTTTGCGCAATACTCCATCTTTTTCTGAAGTGCCAAGTACTGATCCGTCCATGTAACGTAAGAATTTTTCGCGCCCCGCTTCGCGTGTTGCCGCAGTTTGAATTCTATCTGCAGCACCAATCACTTCTTGCAAGCGTTTGTCATTAGCAGGGTGGGTAGAGAATGTGCCGTGATAGGCACGAGGTTCGCGACCTTCTTCTTTAGCAAGTTGTTTGTCAAAGTCTTCTTGGTCCTTAAGGATTTCTACAACTTTTAGCATTTCTTGCGGGTCATAACCCACATTGGCGAGGTATTCTGCGCCAAGTCGATCGGCTTCTAATTCATGACTACGTCCATAACCTCGAATTAACGCAGTGCTGCCAACATTCGCTGCTTGTGCCGCTTGACTGCTACCTGTGAGAATACCAACCCCTGCACCTAGAATGCCCGCAATTGTTCCTGCGCTTTGTTGACGAACACCATGGCGTGCAGTGATATGCCCAAGTTCATGGCCTAGCACACCTGCAAGTTCTGCTTCGGAATTCATATAAGCCATGATGCCGCGCGTGATATAGAGATAACCACCAGGTAAAGCAAAAGCATTAATCTGTGGGCTATCTAAAACCGTTACATGATATACAAGATTGGGACGGTGGCTTTTTTTACCAATTTCATCAACCAGACCTTCAACATAACTTTGTAGTGCAGGATCGTTATAAGGACGATACTGTTTCATGATTTGTTGATGTGCCTGTTTACCAAGATTGATTTCTTGCGCCTCAGACATGAGCACAAAATCTTGTTTGCCGGTAACAGGATTTGTGGCGCAACCACTGAAAACAAAACTGGCCTGTAAAAGAAAGCCAAGTATTAGAAAATTGAATTGTTTACCCATTGCGCCTTCCTTTTGGTAATACTCTAATTTTATTACCAGTTCTTAAACAAATTGATGCTTATTCATTTGACGTGGAACATGGGACTAAAGTTTCCACGTAATCGCATGAATTTGTACTAATCCTAGCCTTGATTATGGCATAAGCCAAATCAGCACAATGCGATAAACCCCTATGATATGAGGTGTTAAATGGGTGACTGAAGTAGGGTTGTGGAGGGGCTCGAAAAGAGCCACGTTGAGTCGCTAACTCTTGCCGCCGTAGCGCTTGCGGAACTTATCGACTTGTCCGGCTGTATCAACAATTTTTTGTTTGCCGGTAAAGAATGGGTGGCACTGAGAGCACACATCGATACTCATCGCCTCATTACCGTATGTGGAGCGTGTGGTAAATGTATTTCCACAACTGCAACTCACTTTTACTTCTTGGTATTTTGGATGAATATCAGGTTTCATTTTAAATGATTCAATCAGGTTTCTCTTTAAGAGCTGGCGGATGATACGCAACCCGTGGTGGCAACTCAAGTATCTCTTTTAAACGCTAATAACTATGCCATTCTTTAACAAGATTCTTAATATATAACGCTTAAGTCGTTGTCAAAATAGGGGTTTATCACTTATCCACAAAATCTGTGGATAAAACTGTGCATATTTATAAAGTCTACCGTCAAAACTCGAGAAATTTTACATTTTTGTTAAATCGCCTAAATTATGTACAAGAATTTAAACCATTGAAAAATATGAAGAATTTGATTATGTGCTTAAATAGGTGAAAATTTAGTCAATCAAAGATGTTCATTTCGACGAAATGATGACGCTTGTGTATAACCTAACCAAAAAATACCAAATATGGGATCTCAAACGAGATAATTCTCAATCATTTTCACGCTTTGCCTGCAAGCTAGCGACTTCTCCTTGGCTATCCATTTCTACAAAAATTTCTATCGGACAACAACAAACCTGGCAGTCTTCGATATATGTCTGGCTGGCAACACTATAGTCAATCAGAATCTCTAGAAATTCACCGCAATAAGGGCATTGTAGCGTTGAGCTCGCGAGCCTACTGCTCACTGATATGCAAGTTCTGTTGATGACTCCTCGGCCGGTAGACGAGCATAAAGCTGTTGTGCGCGTTGCGGGTTACTATAGGAAATTTGGTCAGCGATGAGTCGCATATTTTTATTTCGTATTTCTTGATTTGGAGCATTTTGTGCAAGTTGTAATGCGTACTCAACATCAGTGCTTGCTGCTGTACTAATAACTGAACTCAACAAGGCACCATACATATTCTCACCGCGAAAATTTTCAATCCAGGTTGCCGCTTCTGCTAAATCATATGAAGAGTAATAGTAAGTAATATTTTGTGCCCAGTTCTCGCGTATATTACCACTGAGTTGTGGTAAGTAGCTCGCAGCCAGGTCCGGGTCGACACTGGCGAGTTGACTACCAATACTAGTTAATCCATCTTCACGAATTTGACCACTCTTTGTGTTGATCCACGCAATTGCAGCTTCAGGATCACTACTTGCCCAACCATAGATTACGGAATTAACTAGTTCCCCGGTGACTTCTGTAGCAGGTAACTGATCGATAATCGCAGCAGCACCAACAGGGTCGTTATATGAAATATTATTAATCACTGTGAGGCTAAGTTGCTTTCGTAACGAAGCCTGAGAAGATGCCTGTGCTAACTGCAGTGCACGTTGAGGGTCATTATTAGCAATTTGACCAATCACAGTATCTTGTAAATACAGTTGACCATTTGGATCCATCTCTTGAGCCCAGTTGAGTGCTTCATCAGGCGACTGTTGACTTAGATATTGAATAATCGTTCCGGCCAACTGATTTTTAAGTTGCTTGTTATCGAGTTGCGCAACAAAATATGCAGCTGCAGTTGCATCTTTTGCAGACCATGTTGTGATTGCTGCGCTATACGCTTCACTTCGTTGTCTAGAAGAAGGAATATTTTCAATAAAGTTTAACGCTTCTTGTGGGTCCTGATTGGCTAAATTAGAGAACACAGAATAGCTTGCATTCATAATGTTTGATTTTGGTAGTGTCAACATCATTTCATATGCTTCTTTGGGATCTGTTTCGGCCCAACGATATAGCACTGTTTCTTGCAAACGTTGTCGCATTACTTTGTCATTCACACGTTCAGTAAATGAAAATGCATCTTCAGGGTTTTTATTCGCCCAGGAATCTATTACACCAATCATAGTGCTTTCACGATCATAGCCCTTGGGCATCAGCATTGCTTCTTGCATTGCTGCTTCCGGTTCTTGATTAGCTTTTTCGATTAAGGCATTACTTACAAATTGCTCTTCATTAGATTTAAGCCCCAAGCGTTCAGCTAGCTCAATTTGTAAAGCAACATCTTCTACATTCACAGAGGCTAAAATGCCTTGTGCTGCGGTTTCTTGTTGATTTTGATCCTTAATTAAATTGGCTTGTTTAACTGCGGATTCTTGGTCTAGTTTTGCCCAATTTAGAAAAACTTCAGAAAGTAAATAGTATTCTCGATTCTCAAAAGCTTGAATCGCAATTTCTGCCGCTTTATGAGGATCCAGTTCTGTTAGTCGCGCAAGTAAAATACTCACATAATCGTTTCGTTGTTGAGTGCTTGTGATACCAGTTGATTCCTTGATTAATAACAGTAGTTGAACTTTGTTTGATCGCCCTGCAATTGTGTGAAGTGCTTCTTGCTGTGCAAATAAAGAAGGAAGAGAAAGCACGTCTGTAATCGTATTCAAATTTTTATAGCCTTCATTACGTTGTTGTTTTGCAGCTTCAAAACTCATACTGTTTTCCACAACAACAGTTTTTTGATTTTGGCTAAACACATCATCACTTCGATTCGTAAAGTAATGACCCAATCCATAGCCGATAGCTCCAGCAACAATTGCGATTAATGAAATGTCGAGCAGGGATTTTATGTGCATATCTACATCCTGTTCAGGTTGATCGAGATAGCTTACAGTCAGAAAATGTTGTAAATCTGGCGATTAAATGACAGTCCTATTTTAATTGATGTTGTCTAGTATTTGGGCTTGGGGTAACCAAGTTTGCTGCAAGTCATCGAGAAAACGATAGCCTTGGTCGCTACAGCGTATATTATCTGCTTCTTTGACTAACAGACCCGCGCGAACCTGAGTCTCTATATTTTCAGCAATCGTAGCCATTTTTAAGCCCGTATGCGCTTCAAATTGCTGCTTGCTAAATCCTTGTTTCAAACGCAATGCGTTTAACATGAATTCAAATACAATATCCTCGTATAAGAGTGTGTGTGATGGAATGCTGTAGTCAGTTTTAAGCATAGTATTCATATATTGCTGCGGATGTTTTGGCTTCTCGCAACGCTGAATGCTATTTTTAGAAGACAAAGTTAATTTTTGATGCGCACCTGCGCCAATACCAATGTAATCTCCAAATTGCCAATAGTTTTTATTGTGTGCACACTGGCTTTTATTTTGTGCATATGCAGAAACTTCATATTGGTTATAGCCATGATCAGCGAGCAGCTTTACACCAGTTTGCTGAATGTCCCAACTAGTTTGTGAATCAGGTAAGCTCGGTGGTTGACGGTAAAACGCAGTATTGGGTTCAAGGGTTAGCTGGTAATAAGAAATATGAGTTGGTTGCAATTCGATTGCTTGCTCAACGTCATTTAATGCAGTGTGTTCGTTTTGTCCTGGTAAGGCATACATTAAATCGATATTAATGTTTTCAAAACCCACTTGTTTAGCTACGCGTACACTTTCAATTGCTGCTTGTGCATCATGTATACGTCCTAATTGTTGCAGCTGTAAATTGGCAAAACTTTGTACGCCGATTGATATTCGATTTATGCCAGCATCATGAAAACCTGCAAAATTTTCCTGATCCAACGTGCCAGGATTGGCCTCGATGGTAATCTCGGCTAGTTTTGAGATATTGAGTAAATCTTGTGTCGAATTTAGTAAATGCTGAATGCTTTGAGATGAAAAAGTACTTGGTGTCCCGCCACCAATAAAAATACTAATAATTTCACGGTTACCAACAAGGTTTTGTTGTTGTTGTAGGTCTTTAATTAATGCCTTTATGTAAGTCTCTTCAGGGATGTTTGTTTTAATTTCATGTGAATTGAAATCACAATAAGGACACTTTTTTACACACCAAGGTAAATGAATGTAGAGCGAAAGTGGAATGTCATTCATTCAGCAAGTGAAGTTATGAGTATTTTTAGTGCTTGTGCGCGATGACTAATCCGATTTTTTTCTGCAGGATCTAATTGTGCTGAAGAACATCCATGTGTAGGTACAAAAAATAATGGATCATAGCCAAAACCGTTCTCACCTGTAATTTCGTGTAAAATTTTTCCTTCCCAGGTTCCTTCACAAATAATGGGCATGGGGTCTTGTGCATGGCGCATATACACAATCACACATTGAAAACGTGCAGTGCGTAGTTCTTCATTAACGTTTTTTAATTCTTCTAGCAATTTATTGTTGTTGGCTTGATCATCACCATGTGATCCAGCATAACGTGCACTGTATACACCGGGAGCACCTTCCAGTGCATCTACTTCTATGCCTGAATCATCAGCAAGGGCAGGCAATCCCGTTTGTTCTGCAGCATGCCGTGCTTTGATGATAGCGTTTTCTACAAAAGTTGTACCGGTTTCCGGAACATCAGGCACATTAAACTCGGATTGTTTTACCAACGTGAAGTATTGCTGATCCAGAACAGCTTGTATTTCTCTAAGTTTTCCCGTGTTACCACTTGCAAGTACAATTTTCTTAGACATCTTTTAAGTACTTAGACATGCTTTTTGCATTTGAATAATTTCTTGAATGCCTTTATTGCCAAGTGCTAATAAATGACTTAACTCATCTTGAGTAAAAGCTTCCTGTTCTGCTGTTCCTTGTATTTCAATGAAACCACCGTCGCCATTCATAACAATATTCATATCGGTTTCGGCTGCACTATCTTCTGCATAATCCAGATCCAGCACTGGCGTACCTTCAAATATGCCAACGGAAATTGCCGCAATGTTATTTGTAATGGGATTTTTTTTAAGGTCACCATTGGCAAGCATTTTTTGTATCGCATCGCTGAGAGCTACAAAGCCACCTGATATCGAAGTAGTGCGCGTACCTCCATCTGCCTGAAGCACATCGCAATCAAGCGTGATGGAATATTCACCAAGAATATTCAGATCAAGTGCCGCTCGCAGTGATCGACCAATCAGACGCTGAATCTCAAGTGTGCGCCCACCTTGTTTGCCTCTGGCAGCCTCGCGCGACATACGACTATGGGTAGAGCGAGGTAACATCCCATACTCTGCTGTAACCCAACCTTGATTTTTGCCTTTGAGAAATTTTGGTACCTGATCCGTTACACTGGCGGTGCATAAAACTTGAGTATCACCAAATATTGCCAATACTGAACCTTCGGCATGCTTGGTATAGTTACGACTGAATTGTACATTGCGCATTTGATCAGCATCACGACCACTTGGTCTATTGATAAGGGGCTGGTTTACAGAACTCATAATTTTCTACCTGATGGAAATGCAAAGAGGCGCGCATTATACGCAAAATTCATATGACATTGATCGGCCAACAATAAAAGAGCGATAAGGAATTAATAATGCTTTGTAGTATGACGGGATTTGCGAGAGTCGAAGATGCAAATGAACATGGAAATTTGAGCTGGGAAATACGCTCGGTCAATCACCGCTATTTAGAAGTTAATTTTCGCTTACCGGAAGAGGTGCGGAGGTTAGAACCGCAATTGCGCCAGTATCTGCAAAAGCATCTCGCACGTGGCAAAGTAGATTGTGTGTTTCGCTATCAGCTGGCAGAAGCGCAGACCGCTGCACTGGAAATTAACCAGCCACTTTTAAATAGCTTGCTCGATCGAGTTCATCATGTAAATGAATTATTGCCGCAATCCACACCAGCAAATGCCGTAGACTTGCTGGCCTGGCCTGGTGTAGTGAATGCTGGAGAAACAGATATGCAAAGTTTTCATAAAAATTGTTTTGCATTATTTAAAACTGCGGCACAACAGTTAATTGAAATGCGCGCTACGGAAGGAGAGCGTTTAAAAACTATGTTACAAGAACGTTGCCAACAAATGGATGGCATAGTTAAACAAGTTCGTAAACGTTATCCACGAGTGTTAGAAGCACTTAAATCAAAACAACAGCAACGCATAGAAGAATTGAATATTGATTTTGATCAACAGCGCTTTGAACAAGAGTTGGTATATACTGCGCAAAAATTGGATATAGCAGAAGAGCTGGATCGCTTGGATAGTCATTTGAGTGAAATGCAAAGTATATTTGCACGTAAAGATCCAATTGGTAGACGATTAGATTTTTTGATGCAAGAGTTTAATCGCGAAGCTAACACATTGGCATCAAAGTCTGCGGATATTGAAACAACCCAAGATGCGGTAGATTTAAAAGTTTTAATCGAACAAATGCGCGAGCAAGTTCAAAATATTGAGTAACTAAACCCCTGATTTAATTTCATTTGGTAATAATAATGCCTAAACAAAAACATGATAAAAAGCACCAAGTCAAAATATTATGCACGGGTGGTACCATCGATAAAGTTTATTTTGATGCATTAAGTGAATATCAAATTGGCGATCCTGTAGTTAAAAATATTTTAAAAGACGGATTGGCAACGTTTTCATTTGAAGTGACATCCGTTTTGAAAAAAGACAGCCTGGAAATTACCGATGAAGATAGAGATAAAATTTATAAAGTAGCATTAGCAGAAAGCTGCAAACATATTTTAATTACTCATGGTAGTGACACTATGATCGAGACAGCAAAACGATTGCAGACGATTAAAGACAAGACCATCGTTCTGACCGGTGCAATGCAGCCAGCACGTTTTCGTAATACAGATGCTATTTTTAATATTGGTTATGCCATTGCAGCAGCACAGCATTTGCCGTTTGGAATCTACCTCGCTATGAACGGGCAAATATTCACTCCTGATGCGGTGCAGAAGAACCGTGCCGCGGCACAGTTTGAAGCAACCTAATTTTTTAAAATTAGCCTCAAACAGGCCTTGAAAAGCTGAATTTCGGCCACATCTTATTAACATCGAGATTAATCAATGTTGTAAGGAGGCAGAACATGCTTACAAGAGTTTATCGTGATCCAATGGATTCTTTCCGCGAGTTTCGCGGCGAGTTAGATCGTATTTTTAATAGCAATGCGGCAGCTTATGCCGACACGGCCACGGATTGGGTGCCTAGTGTGGACATCAAAGAAGGTAAGGATGCATACGAGGTTTCCGCAGATGTGCCGGGTGTAGAGCCTAAGGATATAGATGTTTCGTTGGAAGATGGTGTGCTGACCGTTAAAGGTGAACGCAGGACTGAAACAACTCATGAAGATGATGGCTATACACGCACGGAACGCAGTATGGGAAATTTTTACCGTAGATTTACCTTGCCAGATACAGCCGATGCAGAAAACATTTCTGCAAAGACGGAACATGGCGTTTTAAAATTGCATATTCCTAAAAAGGAAAAGGCACTACCAAAGAAAATTTCGGTTGCAGGATAAACCGACTTAACATGGAAGTTTGCTAGGAAGCACCATGCAAATGGACTAGGCGCCGCGTTTATCCGCGGCGCTCTTGTGTTTGAATTAAAATAAATCGGGACACTATGGAATACAGAGACTATTACAAAATTCTCGGTATAGAACGAGACGCAAAAGAAGCTGAAATCAAAACAGCTTATCGTCGTCTTGCGCGTAAGTATCATCCTGATGTGAGTAAAGAAGCAGACGCTGAAAAAAAGTTTAAAGAAGTTGGTGAAGCATACGAGGTTCTAAAAGATCCTGAAAAGCGCCAAGCGTATGATCAACTCGGTGCAAATTGGAAAGCAGGGCAAAATTTTAATCCACCGCCTGGTTGGGAAGATATTTTCAGTGGTGCTGCGGGCAACACATCGAGTGCAGGTTTTGGCGCTAGTGGTTTTAGTGATTTTTTTGA
>JBCCEI010000047.1:0-13845 GCA_039030355.1 Pseudomonadota bacterium
GAATTTCGAGAATCTTCTCTGCATGTTTACTGCCCAGCTCACTAATTGTGTAAATAAAAAATATGTAAAGTTGATAAAGTTTTATGGCATTAGTAAATACAGGAATAAACGATTTTGGTGTTGCATGATCTTCTTTGATTTCGTAGTTGAATGGTGTCAGGTTTTTAAGTAGTAAGTGCAATGGGTAAAAGGCAACACTTTCAATGCTTCTTACCTCACTATCAGCATTTTCATCTTGGTCAATATGATATTCCTGCAAGCTTAAGTGCGCACTGGATTTACGGTTTGCAACTTCATTTGCAGTTAATCCCCATAAGTCGGGAAAATCTGGTGAAACAATTGGCTGTGTGTTTGCCAAATGTATGCTCCTGGACTGTTATTTTGAAGGAAGGCATATCTTAAATTGCAGCCCTAAATGGGCTCTAGTTACATGAGATTATCCGTCGCAAAGCTGCGATAGAAGGGATCCAATTCTGTTGAAGCTGTATAACAATGCTTACAAACGCTATAAATTGGCTAATTCAATGGGTTTAGTGCCTTAATTTCAATATGTGACATAGTTCGCAGTTTGTATTTACGTGTACAATATAACCAATATTTGATGAGCGATAGCTTGTGATCTTGCAAGCGTAGTATTTTCGATATTCGTGAACAAAAGCAGTGTGCCATCAACATATAATTATAAATAATTGGCGACAAAATAGAGAATGCTTATGGGTGATGCAAAACAAATAGAAGCCAAACGAGCTTCGACAACTAAAGCTAGCAAAACAAACGGCAAAGCTGTCGATGATCAGTTGGTCGATGAGGTGAAAAAACTAGACCAAATTCGCGATATGTTATTTGGCGAACATGTAGCAAGTTTACAGGATAGGTACCAAAATCTAGATAAAAATCTTGATCAAAATGTTTCAGATTTACGCAAAGAACTTTCAACATCTGTAAAAGATCTAAAACAGCAAATTGAGAGTAAGTTTCAACAATTGCAAAATAGTTTGCAAGCCGAGCAAGCGGAGCGTTTAGCACAAAATGAAGAAATTCATGCCAATCTATCATCTGTCAATACAGATATTTTAACCAAAATTGATCTCGAAGCGAAAAAAATGGACGAGGCGCTTAACCAACAACATGAAGAAGCAACTCGCCAGTTAAATGCAATGGTAGATTCATTACAGCATGCCAAAGTGGATCGTGAATCTCTGGCTGATTTATTCAGTCAAGTTGCCAAGCAGCTTAAAGGATAGTTGGTGAGGTTGTAAGACCTTGCGAATGGCGACAGGCATGTTGCATCCAAGAGAAATGGTCGAAGACAATAACCTTGAGCAGGGTTTAAGCTCGGTAAGTGGAGTTAGTGATTTAGAGCAACTGCGCAAGTTGTTACTTGGGAGCGAATACGAAGACTTATTGCGTTTACAGCAAGAATTTTCTGACCATTCGCACATTAGTGAAAAAATATCACATGTAATTTCTGAAGCTATTGCAATTAGGTCTAAGCGAGATGATTCAATCTCTAATGCGCTAGTGCCATCAGTTGAAGATGCTATACGCGTCTCTGCTAAGCGCGATCCAAAAAGATTATCCAATGCACTATTCCCGGTAATGGGGCCGGCAATTCGTGAATCTGTAGCCGAAACAGTTAGCGCTATGATGCAACAGGTAAATCAATTGTTGGAAAATAGCCTAAGTGCACGTTCAATTAAGTGGCGCTTCGATGCGTTTCGAACCAAAAGAACATTTGCTGAAGTGATGCTGTCCGAAACTTTGGTGTATCAAGTTGAACAAGTATTTTTAATACATCGTGAATCAAGTTTACTTATCAATCACCTAACATCTGTAAATGCTATTGTAAAAGATCCAGATATGGTCTCAAGCATGCTCACTGTGGTAACGGATTTTGTGAAAGATTCATTTGTTGTTGATCGCCAACAAAATGTTAAGTCAATAAAATTTGGGCAACTTAATTTGCTGTTTGAAGCGGGACCATATGCAATCGTTGTAGCTGCAGTGCGTGGAATAATTCCATCTGACCTGCAAATTGCAATGCGAGAACAGCTAGAAGAACTGCATCGTTTATATGGCAGCTCGCTAGAAACCTATGATGGCAACGCTGAACAGTTTCCTGATACTTACCAACAGTTAGATCGTTGTTTATTAAGCAAGAAAAAAGAAGGTGAATCTATATCAGGCGATGATAAAAGTATTCCTTGGCCTGCAATTATTGTTATGAGTTTATTATTGTTAGTGCCAATTGCTTGGTGGTTATATAGTTATATTGAGGAAAATAAGTGGAATAAGGTTGTAACGAATCTGCAGTCCGAGCCAGGTATTGTAGTACTGAATCATCATAAAGAAGATGGAGAGTACATCGTTAATGGTTTGCTTGATCCACTCGCAAAAAACCCTGATGAAATTATTGCCAATGATCAGAAATTTGCCGGCAAGGTGCAGTTAAATATGGAGTCTTATTACTCTAATGAGGCAAGTTTTGTTAATAAACGCTTACTTGCTGTTTTGCAACCACCTGCAACGGTGACTACAAACTATAAAAATGGCAGCCTGCAAATAAAAGGCGAAGCCAAAGAAAACTGGATTGCAAATTTGCCTAACAAGCTACCTTATATATGGGGAATTACCAGTGTAGATACGAGTGAATTGAGACCAATAGAGGACTTGCAGATATTGATTAATCAGCTTGTCGGTTCAATTGAGACTGTGGTTATTGAATTTGCACCAAATTCAACTGAACTATCGTCTAATGATCTCCCGTTAGTTGAGAATTTAGCTGAAAAAATAATGTCTTTAACAAAACATATGCATAATTCTGAGCGAGATTTTAAAGTTGGAGTTTTAGGGTTTGCAGATCTATCAGGGTCTACTTCAGTTAATAATTTGATTAGCGAGGGGCGTGCAAGAAATATTCATCAGCAATTAGTAGGCAATGGAATCAGTGAAGAAAATTTACTTGCAAAAGGCTTGGGCACGTTTGTGCAGAGAGAGAATCTAGAAAAATTTTCTAGATGCGTAACTCAACGCTGTGTAATCTTTGAAGTTTATGATAACTAGGTAAAATTTAAGAATTTATTAAAAATGGCTAGTAACGATACATTAATCTCGCTGTACCGCAGGCTTGGAATTGTTGTGTTCGAGCTGTTTCAAGATAAAGGCTTCTGGCTGATTTCGCCAAAGCCTGAATGGTGTTCAATGTTGGTAGAGTTAAACGAGGATGCTGAAGGCATACGCGTTAGTTCTGTTAAATCTAATGCATTAAACACGTTTATTGACCAAGATGTGCAAAAAATGTGGTCCAGTGGGCAAGAGCGTAAAGTTTCCTCTATTTGGATTGAGATCGACTCATCGGAAAACAGTGTACCGTTTGAAGCTACTGCCTTGCGACAGGTGGATAGCATGTTATTAATCGTAGAACATGTTCCGAATACTTATGAGGCAAAACAATTTCAAGCTAAGCAAAAGCGTGAGAATGATTTACTAAAAGGTTTACTTGAAACAAAAAAAGCAGAACAAGCACAAAAGATTGCTTCAAGAGAAACAGAGTTAGAACAAGAGATTAGTGAGCGCCGAGCATTAGAAAAGCAGTTAACACATCTTGCTTTTCATGATGCGTTAACTGGTTTACCAAATCGATCCTTATTCACCGATCGTTTACAAAGAGCAATTGCAGAAGCAGAACGCAAGAAAGAATCTGTAGTGGTGATGTTTATTGACCTTGATGATTTCAAAAAAATAAATGATTCTTTTGGTCATCATGTAGGCGATAAAGTCATACAGGGTGCTGCATCGCGCTTAAAGAAATGTTTGCGTGATATTGATTCAATTGCGCGTCTTGGTGGTGATGAATTTACTTTATTGGTGCCACATATAGGAGATCGTGAAGATATCGAGGTCATTGCCAGAAGATTGATTGAGTCACTGGATGACCCAATAGTTGTCGAGGGAACCGAGTTACGCATGTCTATCAGTATTGGTATATCGGTTTATCCTAATGACGCAAATAATGAAGATAGCTTACTACGCAATGCGGATACAGCTATGTATTTTGCGAAGCATACACGTGGACCAAGCTTTAAATTCTACGAACAAGATATGGGAACATCGCCGTCAAAACGCTTGGCTTTGGTATCAGATATAGAATTGGCGCTACAACAGAAAGAGTTCTTTTTGGTTTATCAGCCAATTATTGATGTTCAGAAAATGGAAGTTACTGGCGCAGAAGCTTATATAAGGTGGCGGCGTTCGGATGGAGAAATCGTTGAGCCAGATCGGTTTATTCCACTCGCATGTGAATCAGATTTAATCATTAAAATTGGCTCTTGGGTAATTGATCAAAGTTGCTTGCAACTTAGAAACTGGCGTGGGATCTATGGCGACAATTTCAGATTAAACGTTAATCTATCTGCACGTGAAATAGAATCAAAAATGTGCAAAGAAAAATTGCAATCACAGATGGAAAAATTAAATTTACCATATGGCTCTCTGGAGGTGGAAATTACGGACACAGTGCCTATTGAAAATTTCAATCTTATGCAAAGCAATGTGGAGTATTTGAAAAGTTTGCATATCTCTACAGCCATTGATCGATTCGGTGATCGACAGACGTCATTAAAGTCGATAAAAACAATGGGATTGAATTCAATTAAAATTGACCGTTATTTTGTTAACGGAATTGAATCTGATCAAGATAGTTACGACGTTTTCAATGGCATTGCTAAGTTAAGCTTAAGTCTTTCAAAAAATGTTTTGGTAGAGGGCATTGAATCCAAAGAACAGTTAGAAATCATTCAAACCATGGAAATTAAAGAGGCACAAGGCTTCTTCTTTACTCAACCGTTAGAGTCACACTTTTTTGAACAGTGGATGAAAGAGTTCGATAAAAAACAAAAAACACAGCTAAAAATTGTTAAGCAAGAAAAGGCATAGAGTAAATATTTCTAATTAGTAGAATAACGGTTCGACACATAATCTTGTAGAATCGATTTAAATTCATCCGTAATATTTTCACCACGTAATATGGTAAATTTTTTGCCATCGATATATACGGGTGCAGTTGGCTCTTCTCCTGTTCCAGGGAGACTTATTCCAATATTTGCATGTTTACTTTCTCCAGGACCGTTGACTACACATCCCATCACTGCAACTTTCATTTCTTCAACACCATTAAATTTTTGTTTCCAAATTGACATTTGATCTTTTAAATACAATTCGATGTCTGCCGCAAGATGCTGGAAATATTCACTCGTGGTACGTCCGCAACCTGGGCAGGAGGTGACTTGTGGTGTAAAGGAGCGTAATCCCAACATTTGTAATATTTGTTGTGCAACAACAACTTCTTGTGTGCGGTCTCCTCCTGGCTCTGGGGTAAGTGAAATTCTAATGGTGTCGCCTATGCCTTCTTGTAACAGCACGGATAATGCAGCGGTGGAAGCAACAATCCCTTTGCTGCCCATACCTGCTTCTGTAAGACCTAAATGAAGGGCATAGTCACAACGTTTTGCTAAATCTCGATAAGCATTAATCATTGCTTGAACTTCGCTTAATTTGCAAGAAAGTATAATGCGATCATGTGCTAATCCAATACGTTCGGCTAACGATGCACTTTCTAATGCAGATGTGAGTAATGCTTCATGCATAACTTCAGGCAATGTTTTTGGTTGCTTTAAAGATGAATTTTCATCAAGCATATTTGCAAGCAGTTTTTGATCAAGACTGCCCCAGTTTACGCCTATACGAATGGGTTTGTTTAACTTACATGCAATCTCGACTATTTCAGTAAACTGTTTGTTGTCGTGGCCCACATTGCCAGGGTTGATACGAAATTTATCTAATGATTCTGCACATTCCGTGTATTTGCTCAACAATTTCCCGCCATTAAAATGAAAGTCGCCCACAAGTGGAACATTCACATTATTTTGCTGCAACAGTTCACAAATTTTTGGCACAGCTTGTGCGGCTTCTTTATTGTTTACAGTAATGCGCACAATTTCTGATCCAGAATTTGCTAGAGCGATAATCTGTTCAGTGGTTTTGCCAACATCGGCTGTGTCTGTGTTTGTCATTGATTGCACAACAATTGGCGTGTGCCCCCCTACAAGGACATTGCCTACTTTGACAGTTGTACTATTTCGCCGAAATTTCAGTGCACTCATAAATTTTCAAGATTAATTTGCTTGCTCGGTGATTAACGCTAATATTACTGATTAGTAACTTAAATATACTGCGCTACAGGTAATATAAGATCTAAAAATATAAAATCTAATCAATATAATAATACATGTTTTGGCAAGATAATTTTAAACTTCGTTCTTCTGGTAGAGGGACATATGAGATAACGCAAACAATTGAGTCCATGATTCAGACTTCAGGTGTGCAGCATGGTCTATGTCATATCTTTATTCAGCATACGAGTGCTTCACTCATTATCTGCGAAAATGCAGATCCTGCGGTGCGGATAGATTTAGAAGCATTTATGTCTAGGATTAGCCCAGATGGTGACCCGATGTTCACTCATCGAGCTGAGGGTGACGATGATATGCCAGCTCATATACGTTCGGTTTTAACGCAAACAGAATTGAATGTGCCTATTCAAAATGGTTCGTCAAGCTTAGGGACATGGCAAGGTATTTATTTATGGGAACATCGAACTGATCCGCATCAGAGAAACATCATTGTTTCAGTTCAAGGCGAGTAAAATTTGCGATGAGTAGTTTTACAGATGTACGCTGTGTTGTTTTTGATCTGGATGACACTTTGTGGCCATGTGAGCCAACTATACTAAACGCAGAAAATGCACTTTATGAATGGTTGGGTGACAATTATTCTAAAATTACAAACCGTTATTCACTTCAAGAGATTCGCAATCATAGACAAGAATATGCTGTGCGAAATAAAAACATCTCGCATGATGTTACCGCGTTACGGTTGGGTTCGTTGGAAGAGTTGGCACTTCAGTTCGCATATCCAAAAAGCATGGCTCATGAGGGTTTGGCTCTATTTAGGCGGTATCGCAATAAAGTAGTGTTTTATGATGATTCACTGTCAACAATCAGCGCACTTTCAAAAAAATTTCAAATTGGAGCCATATCAAATGGCAACGCAGATATTGAAGCGATAGGTGCGAGTCATTATTTTGATTTTTTTATAACTGCTGAGCAAGCTGGTGCTGCAAAGCCAGATATAGAAATATTTGAGTATGCGCAACAAAAAACAAGTTTTTCTTATGATCAACTTTTATATGTAGGTGATCATCCATCGATTGATATAGTAGGCGCAAATCAAAGTGGTTGGCGGTCAATCTGGTTTAACCCAAATCAGAACCCATGGCCAGAGTTAGGAACTGAACCTGATGCGCAGATTCAAAAACTTAGTGAATTGCTAAATTTGTTATAGAAAAATTTAATTTAAGGAGAGAATATGACAGAACTTGAATCAACTCTTGAGGAAAGAGTAAAAAAGCTTGAGCGTATTATGTTTACTGTGCGAATAGCGATTATCGTTCTCATTGGTTTTATGATGTATGACGCACTATCTCCTGATACTGGCTCAGATATAATATATGCAGACAAAATTAAATCGCGAGAATATGTTCTGCTAGGGTCTGGTAATGCACCGGTAGGTCATTGGGATTATAAAGACACCGAAGGCTTCAAGCTTTATTCAAAAGACGGTGATCATATGGTTTTGACACCCAAAGCACTCACGTTTTACAAAGATAAATTAAATCCAGAAATTAAATCAACATACGATTAATCTAATTTTTCTCCATATTTCTTTTTGTGCAGCCTTTTCGATTGAGTAACCCACTTATCGCGGTTAATTCGATCTGGAAAACTGCCTAGGGTTTCGGCTAGCGCTGCAATATCATCTTTGTTTAATCTACCGAGTTGCTCATAAGAATACACGCCAAAGTCATTCAGTTTGCCTTCCATAACAGGGCCGATTCCTTTGACGACTTGTAGGTCGTCTTTTGCTTTTGCAGCTGCAATATTTAAACCTTTTGCAGGCGCTTTTAAGCCAGCTGCAGGTTTGTTTGGTTTTTCAGTTTTTTTCGCTTTTGTTTTCTTAGCTGCTGGACGGGAACGGGTGGGTCGTTTCGCTACGGTGAGAGAGGTTAATTTATTCTTCAGTGCCTCAATCGTATGTTCATGTTCTATCAACATTGACAAATCAGATTTTGAAGATTGCAATTCTTTTTCTATTGTAGACAGTTTGGATTTGTATTCCTGAACCTTGGCAGAGCTGTTTGCTTGCGCGCGATTATCTGCAGTACGAAGTTGTTCGCGAAGATCGTCAATCACGGCATCTTTTTCTTCACATGTATCTACAAAAACGCGCTCTTTTTCGCTAGCTTCAAGTTTGACTTCATTGATTTGTTTATAGGTTCTTCCAAGAACCGTATTTTTAGATGTACCAACTAAACGAACTTTATCCATGAAGCGGTTGAATTTGGAATCTTGTCCCGGCAAATCACCTTGCAATGGTTCTAATTCAAGCACACGATTTTTTAATGCAGTTAGTTCTTCTTGATTGCGTGCATTTTGCTCTGCTAAATCCTTTGCACGTAGCTTTTGTATTTCAGCAATATCTGTCTGTGACTTGTTTTGCAATGCATACATTTCGGCCTTTGTGGCACCGATAGCTTTTTGTAATTCAGGATTTAGATTGGCTCTATCTTCTCGCCATTTGCTTTGAATATGCCCAATCATGCCATAAAGACGTTTAGTGTAGTTTTCAGAGTCTGTTACCTTGTCATTAAGGCGACCAACTTTGCCAATCATATCAGTGAATCTAATCTGGTAACCTTCTTGATCGGTTACTCGTTTGTTAAGACGTTTGATTTTTTGGTTCGCTTCACTGTGAAGGTCTGAATAGTGGCAAGCTAGATTCTCAAATTCATTTCGCTCATAACGAGTTTGCTGGTACATGCTTTGAACTTTTTTCAACCAAGCTTGATGAATGGGTAGTTGTTTTGCTTTTTCAAAAGTAGATTTCCAGCGAGAGGTCATCAATTGTAAATCACCTGACTGGCGATCATACTTTGCCTGCATTTCGCCATATTGCAGCTTATAACTGGCAGCTTGCTTTTGAGCGTTCTCTAATTCACTTGCTTGAGCACTAATCTTGCCTTCGAGATTGGTGCGCAATTCGGTTACGTGATTATTGCAAGTGCAGTTTCGTCTCCACCAACCGATAAGTGCTCCAAGAATTGCTCCAAATGCGGCAGCACTTAATAAATAAATTGCCCATTCATTTAGTAAATAACTCATTGTCTCGCTCTCATTCTATATTTTGTTTATCTTTTATCAGTTAATAGATATGTTTATTATTTTCTACTTACTTCAAATTCTATGCGACGATTGATTGCGCGCCCCGCTGCGGAGCTATTGTCTGCAATAGGATTAGTTTCTCCATATCCAATTGCACTCAGTCGTTCTAGTCGAATACCATTATTACTTAAATAATTTAATACGGATTGCGCCCTTTGCTGACTCAAATGAAGATTGAGTTTGTCATCACCGACGCTATCAGTATGGCCACTGATAACTACATTGAATTCTTTATGCTTTGCTAAAACTTCCGCGACATCATCAAGAATTAATTTGCCTTGTTCGGTTATTTCGTCATTACCAAACAAAAAGTTAATCCCAGACAGATCTAAAGTTTGTAATAATTCTTCCACGACTTGTTCTTTTTTTGCCACTTGTGTGGGTTCTGGTTCTATTTCTGGTAACGGCTCTACTTTTGCAACTGCGATTTTTTCAGGTTCCGAGGACGCCGCGACTTGCCCAACAATTTCAAGTTGATTGTCAACACTCCTAATGCCTGACATTGAGGCTACAATGCTTTCTATCTCAAGTGATCGCTCTTCGCTGGTTACACTACCTTTCAAAATTGCGTCACGCCCATTCATTGACACGGCAACATTGCCAACTTGATTTTCTTTTAAAAGCTGATTACTTGAGTACGCTAAATCGCTCTGAATAGCATTAGCAATACTATCTCGTGAAATAAAATAAAATAAAATTAATGCACCGATACCTAATGCAAGTGGTAGCAATATGCAGATAGTACAATTATTTGCACGTTGATCAGTCATGGGTATCGTCAGTCTTTTAGTAGTTATTGTTTGAGAATCGATATTCTCAATACCATGTAAGTATTGCTTGAACGATGCAGATTCGCAAACATAATTCTAAAAATTTAACTTTTCAAAAAAGCAGGTTGCTTAAAAGCCAGCTATTTACCATGTAGTTTGAAAGGGAATTGCTCTGCTTTTATGATTTAAAAACATCAGCTTGATCTAAACGAGAGTGATCAAGAAATGAGGAAACTATCTGGCCGATATTTTTTCTTCTGGAATACTGTCGTTTAGCTTATTTAGTAACTCAAGAAAATTAACGTTTTCAGATTTAGTGAATCCTGCAAACATATTTTTATAAGCGCTATCCATCAAGTCAATGCCAAGTTTGGCTATGTTTTCACCTTTACTTGTGAGATTGATATCAACGACTCTTCTATCTAGGTTATTGTGTGTTCTCTCGACACAACCGCGCTCTTCTAGTTGATCCAAATATCGACTTACAGTTGCACGTTCAATCATGAGTTCATCAGCTAGTTTTGCTGGAGTGTAAATCGACTTGGATGAGATGGCATGTATTAAGCGCCATTGATTGAACTTCAAGCCATAGCAATTTAATTCTTTATTTAATTTTGTGCGTGCAAACGAATTTAATTTATCGGCAAAAGAAATAATGATAGGTAAGGCTGAGCTGCTGTTTACTGTTGATTCAGTCATATTTACAGTTGTATGTTTTATGTCAAAAATTTATTAAACCACATCAGTGAGTTTTCAGGTTTGACTATGAAATGAAATTACGATTGTTCACAGTTTGCAAAAGCTATAATTAATAAATGTTAACTAATGGCAGCTCAATTTTTGGGAAATAGCAGTTCAAGTCTGGATATGCATGGCGCCCCGAGTAGGAGTCGAACCTACGACCTTCCCCTTAGGAGGGGGACGCTCTATCCAGCTGAGCTATCGGGGCAGTTAGATGAATAAAATTTATACCAAGCGATCGATACAAAATAAATAGGCTTCATGTAATCGGAGTTCCATATACGAATTTGTCTGCCTTGCGGCACGATTTAATTGGCGAGTTATATCCGCACGCAAGCGTGGTGCCGAGGGAGAGAATCGAACTCTCACTATGTTTCCATAACCGGATTTTGAATCCGGCGCGTCTACCAGTTCCGCCACCCCGGCTGAGATGTGTATTAATCAATGTCTAGTGTAGCGCATATTGCTAAGCTAGTAACAACTGGCATGTTTCACTATAACTAAGAACAAAATGCAGCTAGATCAGTTTGACTACCATCTTCCTGAAGAATTAATCGCTCAGGCGCCACTCAATGAACGCAGTGCGAGTCGCTTGTTGCATTTTCATACAGGCGCAAATGTGTTTCATGACAGGCAGTTTTCGAATATTGAAAATTTGCTTAGACCAGGTGATCTGTTGGTATTAAATGATACGCAAGTTATCCCAGCGCGTTTATTTGGGCAAAAGTCAACCGGTGGGAAATTCGAATTTTTGCTGGAAAGAATGCTTGATTCACACACTGTGCTGGCACAGATAAAGGCCAGTAAAAGCCCAAAACCGGGTGCTGAACTACTATTTGCAAATCAAGAGAAAGCACTTGTGGAGAAGCGTCAGGGCGATTTTTATAAACTGAAGTTTGATGCAAATACAAATGTAGAAAATCTTTTAATGAAGCATGGGCAAATGCCATTGCCACCCTATATACAGCGTGAACCAAAGGAAAGCGATACACAACGTTATCAAACCGTCTATGCAAAACATAAAGGTGCGGTGGCTGCACCCACCGCTGGATTGCACTTTGATCAAAATATGTTGGATTTATTACAGAGCAAACAAATCACAATCGTAAAGATTACGTTGCATGTTGGGGCGGGAACTTTTCAGCCTGTGCGCGAAGAAAATATTTTACAGCATCAAATTCATGCAGAAAGAGTAATTGTTTCAGAGGAAGTTTGCGAGCAAATTCATGCTAGTAAACAAAGAGGCGGGCGTGTGATTGCAGTAGGCACGACTACGGTAAGGGCTTTAGAGTCTGCAGCAATTAATGGGAGTCTTGAGTATTTTGATGGAGAGAGCAAATTGTTTATTACTCCAGGATTTAATTTTAATGTGATCGATTGCATGATTACCAATTTTCATTTGCCAAAATCAACATTGCTCATGTTGGTAAGTGCTTTTGCGGGTTATGACACCACTATGGCTGCATATCGGCATGCGGTTTCACAAAAATACCGTTTTTACAGTTACGGTGATGCAATGTTTATTGAAAGAAATGATTAATCATTATGGAATTTAAAGTATCACAACAAGATGGCTTGGCACGATTGGGTCAGCTCAAGTTTGCGCGAGGAGAAGTGGATACTCCCGCATTTATGCCTGTAGGTACATATGGAACTGTAAAGGCAATGACACCTGAAGAAATACAATCATTAGGCGCGCAAATTATTTTGGGTAACACATTTCATTTAATGCTACGTCCCGGCATGCAAATCATCGAAAAATTTAACGGATTGCACGACTATATGAATTGGCAAGGCCCTATATTAACCGACTCAGGTGGTTATCAAGTGTTTAGTCTTGCGGAAATGCGAAAACTCACAGAAGAAGGTGTGACATTTCAATCACCCATTGATGGCGCAAAAGTATTTCTAAGTCCAGAAATTGCAATTCAAATTCAGCAAACTCTCAACTCCGATGTCATCATGGTGCTGGATGAATGCACAGCGCATCCAGCCACACATGAGCAAGCAAAAATATCGATGGAACTTTCAATACGTTGGGCACAGCGTTGCAAGCAAGCACATGGTCATCATCCAGCTGCCTTATTCGGAATCGTTCAAGGTGGCATGTACACCGATTTGCGTGAGCAATCAGCTAAACAAACTATAGAAATTGGTTTTGATGGTTATGCAGTTGGAGGGCTTTCAGTGGGGGAGCAGGCGCAGGAACGCGAAGAGATGTTAGATGCTACTTTACCATTTCTACCAAATGATGCGCCGCGTTATTTGATGGGTGTTGGGAAGCCTGCTGATATAGTTGAAGCGGTACGCAGAGGTGTGGACATGTTTGATTGTGTCATTCCTACCCGCAATGCACGTACAGGATTTCTCTACACCCGATATGGTGTGCTAAAAATCCGCAATAGTCGTTACAACGACGATATGCGACCTATTGATGAGAGTTGTGAATGCTATACCTGTAAGCATTACTCGCGTGCTTATCTGCGTCACTTAGACAAATGTGGCGAAATATTGGGGTTGCGTCTAAATACCCTACATAATCTGCACTACTATCAGGTTTTAATGCGTGAGCTCAGACAAGCCATTGGAGAAGGCAAGCTACAGCCCTATATTGAAGAGTTTTACCGTTTGCAGTCGCACAATGAGGAGACTGTGGCATAATACGCCGCTTCTTGACGAGTCAGTATAAGTACTATGTTTTTGATATCAGATGCAATGGCCGAGGGTGCATCCGCACCTGCTGGCGGAGGTTATGAAATGTTCATCATGGTTGGCATTTTCTTTGCCATCATGTATTTCATGATCATTCGCCCTCAATCCAAGCGCCATAAGGAACACCAAAAATTGATCGGCTCCCTTGCGAAAGGCGATGAAGTTGAAACAAACGGTGGTATGTTAGGGAAAATTATGAAAGTGGGTGACAACTCTCTGCAAATTGAAGTGTCAGAAGGTGTAACCATTAAATTGCAAAAAAATTCAATTTCAAAAGTGTTGCC
>JBCCEI010000048.1:0-13703 GCA_039030355.1 Pseudomonadota bacterium
ATTATATTCGCTTTAATTTTATCGCCATTAAACGTTAGCGCGGAAAACGAATTAACTAATCGTGTTATTACATTAAATAGCAACGAGCGTTTTGATTTACTTCAATCAAAAAGTGTTAATTTTAAATTTCAACCACTGTCAGAAGATGCGCGCAAACTTGAAATCACCAATGATGCATCTGCCTTAGGTGTCGCCTATCTTGGACAAATTAAATTAAAAGAAAATTTCACTGCATTATCCGCTCTGCGATCCATTGCAGATCAAATTGGGGAAAGTTTAGATATCAATTTTGGCGTGATCGCCGACTCAAATACCTCAGACGCATTAAAATCAAACGAATTACTTTTGTTGTATCACCCTAGTGTCACCATCACCTTGGCGCTAGCAAAGCCAGCTGAAAATAGCGATTATGAAATCATCTGCACCTATGCGTTAAAAGACCTTAGCCGAGCACAAGAGGCATCTCAAATACCTTCAGAAAATGAATCTGCAAATACAGAAAATATTAGTTCTTCTGATGCGAATGCAGAAAATAGTAACATCGCTCCTGTCGAAAAAATTCCAGAAAATTAACTAGAACGCGAACCAAACCCATCTTCAATTTTTTATTTATTCCAACTAGTTTTACCACATGAGCAGGCCATTAAGAAAACGCTTTGGTCAGCACCTTCTACATAACAAAAATACAATTGCAAATATTGTTAGTGTCATCGACCCGCAGGTAAAAGATACCTTAGTAGAAATAGGCCCGGGTCGAGGTGCAATCACATTGCCAATTTTAAAAGCAATCGGCCGACTTCATGCAATTGAAATTGACCATGATATAGCACAAGAAGTTACTCGAGCTTGCAAAAATTCTGGCGAATTAATTATTCACCAAGGAGATGTTTTATCTTTCGACTTTAATCAAGTCGCTAATGCGACACAACGCATTCGCTTGTTTGGCAATCTGCCCTACAATATTTCTACGCCACTATTGTTTCATCTGTTAAATTTTTCAGACCTACTTATCGATATGCACTTCATGCTGCAAAAAGAAGTTGTCGATCGCATAACAGCTACAGCGGGCAATACAAACTACAGTCGTTTAAGTGTGATGATGCAAACCAACTACAAAGTTTTAAGTTTATTTGACATTAGTCCAGATCAATTCACACCACCACCAAAAGTACAGTCCAGTTTTATGCGCTTGATACCCACTAATGAATTTGTGAAGCAAATAGAAGACACTAAAACTTTTAGCAAAATTATTGAAACTGCATTTCACCAAAGACGTAAAACTATTAAAAATAGTTTGGCATCTCTAGCCAACGAGGAACAATTGATTAATGCAAATATCCAACCCAATCTACGACCCCAAGAAATTTCTATTCAGCAATATATAAGACTTTCAAATCTGCTGACTAAATCAGCACAAAACTGAAACAACTAACTGAATTTTTTAGTGCTTCTGTTGCCCAAGCTATATTCAATCAAACTCAATTTGACCAATATTTAGACAGTTATTAATGTTAGCTAGCTCTGAGTTTTTTGTATTTAACTAGGTATAATTCATGGATGGATCAAGAAAATAATCACGAAATTGATGTAAGTGTTGATACCTCATATATCGAGGCTCAATCGGATGAAGGTGAAAGCCGCTTCGTATTTGCGTACACAGTAACCATTCATAACGCTGGACATGTGCCGGCAAAGTTAGTTACTCGTCACTGGCTTATCACAGACTCTAATGGGAAAACACAAGAAGTTCGTGGAGAAGGCGTTGTCGGCGAACAACCTTACTTGCGTCCAGGAGAAGCATTTCAATACACCAGTGGAACTATGCTAGAAACACCGGTAGGCACGATGCAAGGCAGTTATCAAATGGTTGCAGATGATGGCACCGAATTTGATGCACCAATTGATGCGTTCACTTTAGCTGCTCCTCGTGTATTGCACTAAAACACTGCATTAGAAATTCACTCAGCTTTTTTCTAGCTGATATACAATTACTATAGATATTTATTTACCAATTACTTGGTAATAATTTGTGGATCACAATTGAATGGCAACGTACGTAATCGGCGATGTACAAGGATGTTTTGACGAACTGCAAGAACTCGTTCGTTATATAAAATTTAACTCTAAAACAGATCAGCTTTGGTTTGTTGGTGACTTAATCAATCGTGGGCCAAAATCATTGGAAACATTGCGTTGGGTCAAGTCTTTAGGTAGTTCTGCTAAAACAGTGTTAGGAAATCATGACCTACATCTACTCGCGGCGCATGCAGGCGCAAAAGATATACAAACTACAAGTAGCTTATACAAAGTCTTAAAAGCTAAAGATATTGATGAGCTTATCTTCTGGCTTAGACAACAAAGTTTGTTGCGCTATAACAAACAACTAAAATTCGCCATGGTACATGCAGGCCTCGCACCACAATGGAAAATTAAAGACGCCCTAGTCTATTCAAAAGAAGTTGAAGAGACCTTAAAGTCCAAAAAATATAAAGATTTTTTATTTAATATGTACGGCGACCAACCAAATCATTGGGATGGGCGACTGAAAGGTTGGAACCGCTTAAGAACGATTACAAATTTCATGACACGCGTGCGCTATTGTAACAATAAAGGTGTGATGAGTTTTACTGATAAGGGCCCACCCGGCACGCAATCAAAAGGTATGCAGCCATGGTATAAAATTTCCTCACGAAAAAGTCAGGACACGACAATTGCATTTGGCCATTGGTCTACACTCGGCTATCAACATGACTACAATATCATTTCAACTGATTCAGGATGTTTGTGGGGAGGACAGCTCACCGCGGTAAAAATTGAGTTAGACAAATTAACGAGTTATCAACTTGAATGTGAAGCTAAACGTGAGATCCCTAGAACAGTTTAAACTAATTTCTTAGCGTTTCTTATACAAAATATTTTCAACATCGAATTTATTCTTGTCATCTTTTTCGCGAAACTCTCTTTCTACTTCTAGCCAGTCTTCCTGATCCCAATCAGGAAAATATGTGTCTCCATCTTGCTCTGTATGCACAATGCTAATATGTAGCTCTTTGGCTATTGGTAATGCGTATTGGTATATGGCAGCACCACCGATTACAAAAGCCTTACCTTCCACTAAAATTTCAACTTGCGACCAATTTGTAACCACTGCACAGCCATCAGCTGAATAATGGTGGTTGCGTGTTAATACGATATGTTGCCGTCCTGGTAGCAAACCCGGCAAAGACTCAAATGTTTTACGCCCCATAATCATAGGGTGGCCCATGGTAATTTCTTTAAAGCGTTGTAAATCTGTAGGAAGGTGCCAAGGGATTTGATTATCTTTTCCTATTAATCCCTGCGGTGTCATCGCAACGATTATCGCAATTTCCATTGTAAATTAAACCGCAACAGGTGCAGAAATATGCTCATGGCATTGATAATTCTGCAATTCAAAATCTTCATATTGAAAATCGAAAATCGATTTAACATTAGGATTAATACGCATACGTGGTAACGCAAAAGGTGTGCGTCTAAGTTGTTTTTGTGCTTGTTCGATATGATTGCTATATAGGTGAACATCGCCAAAGGTATGCACAAAATCACCTGCTTGATAACCGGTAACTTGTGCCACCATTTGCAATAGCAAAGCATATGAAGCGATATTAAATGGTACACCTAAGAAAACATCAGCACTGCGCTGATACAACTGACATGAAAGTTTATTTTGCGCAACATAAAATTGAAAAAAAGCGTGACATGGGGGCAATGCCATGTTTTCAAGCTCGCCAACGTTCCAAGCACTAACGATGTGCCGACGAGACAATGGATTTTCTTTTAAATCTGCGATCAACTGCGTGATTTGGTCAATGCTATTGCCATTTGCACTCTGCCAACTACGCCACTGTGAACCATAAACGGGCCCCAACTCACCATTTTCATCTGCCCATTCATCCCATATGGAAACACCATTTTGATGCAAATAAGTAACATTCGTTTCGCCACGTAAAAACCATAACAATTCATGAATGATAGATTTTAAATGCAGCTTCTTAGTGGTTAACAAAGGAAAACCGTTTTGCAAATCAAAACTCATTTGATAACCAAACACAGAAACGGTTCCGGTGCCTGTGCGATCCCCTTTCTCTACGCCATGACTCAACACATGGTTGAGTAATTCTAAATATTGTTGCATGAACTAGTTTGCTTTCACATAACCAAATTTTTTGTAAGCCAACCACATCGTAACCAATCCCACAATAATCATCGGCAATGACAATAACTGTCCCATGGTGAGCCAATCAAAAGCAACAAAATTTAAATGCGCATCAGGTTGGCGAACAAATTCTACAATGAAACGGAATACACCATACAGCAATACAAATAAGCCACAAACTGCACCAACTGGACGAGGCTTTTGTGCAAATACCCAAAGAATAATGAACATTACGAGACCTTCTAGGATTGCTTGATAAAGTTGTGAGGGATGACGAGGCATATCACCTGCATGTGGAAACACCATTGCCCAAGGTACATCTGTTACACGCCCCCACAATTCGCCATTAATAAAGTTACCAATGCGACCAGCCCCCAATCCAATTGGCACCATTGGCGCCACAAAATCGCATAACCTTAAAAAACCATAGCCTTTTGCACGCTGATACAACCAAAGTGCAACAATTACTCCCAATAGTCCGCCGTGAAAGCTCATCCCCCCTTCCCAAATTTTAAAAAGGTAAAGTGGATTCTCTAAAAAATTTGAGTAGTTATAAAACAGAACGGAACCTATTCTGCCACCTAAGATCACTCCCAACATACCGTAGAATAAAATGTCGCCAACATCATCCGGCTTAGCTACCGAGTGTGTTTTTTTTGCATGTATGCGTCCAACTAACCAAAAACCTAAAAATCCGATGGCATACATCAAGCCATACCAGCGAAGTTTTAATGGGCCAATTGCAAAAAAAACTGGATCGATTTCAGGAAATGTCAGCATACTTACACTATAACAACAGTTAGACTGAGTTAGTTAGCAACAAAAACGTATAAAAATTGAGCACTTATGCCAAAAGAAAAAAATAAGTTGGTGGATCAAACCAGCCCTTACTTATTACAACACGCAAACAATCCGGTGCAATGGTACCCGTGGTGTGATGAAGCACTTCAACGTGCAAAAAATGAAAATAAACCCATTCTATTATCAATTGGATACTCGGCTTGCCATTGGTGTCATGTAATGGCTCATGAGTCTTTTGAGGACGAAGCTACTGCAAAATTAATGAATGATCTCTACATCAATATTAAAGTTGATCGAGAAGAGCGCCCCGACATCGATAAAATATATCAAACCGCACAATATTTACTCACTCAGCGTTCTGGTGGTTGGCCTCTGACAATGTTTTTAACACCCGAAGATCAAATGCCATTTTTTGGTGGCACCTATTTCCCTGATGCGCCACGACATGGATTGCCTTCATTTAAAGAATTGTTGCACCACATTTCAGACTTTTATCAAAATCGGCGTGGAGAGATCTCCACACAGAATCAATCTATGCATCAAGCATTGCAAAATATTTATCAGCCTGCATTTACGGCAATGGATCTTCCTGCTGAGATTTTAGATATCTGTACAGAACATTTAGAACAAACCTTTGATGCTGAATATGGTGGTTTTGGTAACGCACCCAAGTTTCCACATCCAAGCAACATTGAAAGGCTGTTGCGATATTACGCGCAATCAAAAATTAATAATGAGAATAAACCGCGCGCCCTACATGCTGCAATTTTTACTCTGGAAAAAATGGCAGCAGGAGGAATTTTTGATCATCTTGGTGGTGGGTTTTGTCGCTATTCAGTCGATCAATATTGGATGATTCCGCATTTTGAAAAAATGCTGTATGACAATGGCCCTTTATTAGCACTTTATGCACATGCATTTTCAATTAATTACTCTGAACAATTTAAATTCACATGTGAAGCAACTGCAGAGTGGTTAATACGTGAAATGCAATCAAGCGAAGGTGGCTACTACTCAACTCTGGATGCCGATTCTGAAGGAACGGAGGGTAGATTCTACGTTTGGGCAAAATCAGAGGTTGAAGAAATTTTAACGTCTGAAGAATATGCGGTTTTTGCACCACATTTTGGGTTTGATGGCGCTGCAAATTTTGAAGGACAATATCACTTACATGTATTCAAAAGTGAACAAGAGATTTCTCTTAAGCAATCAATCGATACTAATCTTTTCAATGAATTGATCGATAGTGCTAAAACGAAGTTATTTGCACTTCGTGAAAAAAGAGTTAGGCCTGGACGTGACGAAAAAATTCTAACCAGTTGGAACGCTTTAATGATTCGAGGTATGGCAATTGCCAGTCGCGCAATGAAAAATGAAATGTATCTAGCTTCAGCAGAAAGTGCACTTGAATTCGTTCGCTGTACTATGTGGAAAAACCAGCGTTTGTTCGCTACTTATAAGGCCTCTGAAAAAGAAAGCAAGGCACACTTGGATGCCTACTTAGACGATTATGCATTTTTACTTGATGCAATTCTTGAAATATTACAAACGCGCTGGAACAGTGATGAACTAACATGGGCTCAAGAAATTGCCGACGTGATTCTTGAACAATTTGAAGACAAAGAAGTGGGCGGATTCTACTTTACTGCAAAAGATCATGAGCAACTCATTCAACGCCCCAAAGCATTGGGCGATGACTCCACACCTTCAGGAAATGGTATAGCTGCCTTCGCGTTAGCACGCTTAGGTTATTTATTAGCTGAACCAAAATATATTCAAGCTTCAGAACGCGCCCTAAAATATGCTGCCCATTCTATTAGCCAATCTCCGATAGGGCATACTACTTTGTTACATGCCTATGAAGAGCAACAACATCCGCCACAAATTATTATATTACGTGGTAGACAAGAAAAGTTATCTGCATGGCAAGAAGCCTGTCATCATGGCTATGCGCCTCAACGCATGGTATATGCGATTGATGCAGAGGCAAACAATTTACCTGGCGCAATAGCAGAGAAGAAATTCAAAGAATCCAGCATTGAAGAAGTTACTGCCTATGTTTGTAGCGGTACTCATTGTGACGCCCCTATCGAAAGCTTTGCAGAATTACAAAAAGTTTTAGAGCGCACCAGTATTCAAGCAACTAGTCATTAAAATGGGAGTTGCACGCGGCATATTCAGGTTAATGCATTTATTGCTGCATTTTATGAAAGGCTTATATCTCTCATATACTCGGCTGCATGGTACACAAAGCCACGATCTCAATGATAAACAACATCAGATAATTGAAAAATGGTTACACAGAAGTGCTGAAATTATTGGCATAGAATTTCAAGTTCATGGTGCACCTGCTAATCCACCTGCCTTTGTAGTCGCGAACCACATTTCATGGATCGATATCATCATTATCTCATCTGTTTTGCCCGTTTCTTTTTTATCTAAAGCTGAAATTCGTCGCTGGCCTATTATTGGCACCCTTGCTGCAAAGGCAGGTACTTTATTTATTCATAGAGGCGCAAAAAATGGTGCTGAAGAAGCCATCAAACTAATGCACATTAAATTAGATGCTGGTCATAGTGTTGCATCGTTTCCAGAAGCGAAAACAACTGATGGTAGACAAGTACATCCATTTCATGCACGTTTATTTGCAGCAGCTATTGATGCACAAGTGCTGGTTCAACCTATAGCACTCACCTACCCAACAGATTCAAATGCAAATGATGTAAACCCAATTGTTCCTTATGTTGAAGGACCTAACTTAGTTCGTCACGCTTTTAAAATTATGTGTGCCAAACGCACAATTGCTTCAGTGACTTTTTGCAGTCCTTTAGAAACAAGCGGGAAAATGAGAAAAGAACTTGCGCAATCTGCAAGAGATGCAATTGCGCAGATTGTTGAGACTTAAAAATTTCAGTAAATCCAATTACACGCTTAACTTAATGCTTGAAGCGCAGCATCATAATCAGGCTCATGGGCTATTTCATTTACCAACTCACTGTGTATAACTGTATTATCTTGATCCAACACCAACAACGCACGGGCAGTAATACCAGCCAGAGGGCCGTCTTCAATCAAAACGCCGTAATCGCGTGAAAATGCATCAGAACGCATAATTGAGAGTGGCTTAACATTTTCCACGCCTTCAGCACCACAAAACCGCGACATTGCAAACGGTAAGTCTGCAGCGATAACTAAAATCACCGTATCTTCATGTTGCTTTGCGAAGTCATTAAACTTCTTTGTTGATGTTGCACATACCGGAGTGTCCAAACTTGGCACAATGCTTAAAAGTTTTTTCTTTCCGGGGTATGATGCTAGTGAAACATTTTCTAGATCTTTATTAACCAGCACAAAATCTGGTGCAATAGCGCCAATTTCCGGAAGATTTCCGTTCGTGTGAATTTCATTACCCTGTAATGTTATTTTTGCCATTATGATCTCCGATATAATCAATCCGATCAGAAGTTATTAAATCTAAACTTCTACAAGTGAATCATATTGGCTGGCATTCATTAAGCTGTCAATTGAAGATTTATCCAATATCTCTATCTTGCATAGCCACCCTTCCGAAAAGGGTGCCCCATTAAGAACCTCGGGTGAATCTACTAATTCCTCATTCACTTCGATGATTTTGCATTCTACTGGTGCGTATATATCACTTGCTACCTTTACAGATTCAACAACAGCGCAAGCTTGTCCTGATTGATATTCATTTTCAATTTCTGGTAACTCAATATATACAATATCCCCAAGTTCCGATTGCGCATATTCCGTAATACCAATTAGAGCAATATCATCGGACTCTAATAACAACCAAATATGTTCTTCGGAATATATTCGATCATCAGGGCTTTCGTTCATAATTAAGTCTCATGTATTTTCTTGCATCAAATGTATCTAAGATAGTACGTTAAGTTTTAATCAATTGTTAATCAGATAATATAATTATTTAACTATGCACAAAACAATTTTATTTATTTTACTCGCGCTACTAACTGTAGCTTGCAATCAAAAATCAACGGAAACCATTCAAGTCAGTGATGCTTGGGTGAGAGAAGCACCACCAAATGTATCAATGTTAGCGGGTTATGCAAACATCAAAAATAATAGCGCTGAAGATCGAACAATTACCTCAGCTAGAAGCAATCAATTTAAAATGGTAGAAATACATAAAACTATCGTTGAAGATGGTGTTGCTAAGATGCGCCGACAAAATAATCTTATTATTCGTGCCGGTAAGACATTGAAACTAAAACCAGGTAGTTATCATTTAATGTTAATGCACCCTCAATCTAACTTAAAATTAAATGATGAAGTTAATGTAACTATCACTGTAAAAAATGGCGATGAAAGCCAAGAAGTTGATATTGTATTGCCAATACAAAAAGCTAAATGACTTAACCATACTTTAATTCTGGAATTACAAAAATTTTAAATATCTAGGATAGTCACACCCCTTTTAAGTATCATTAGACGAAATTTAATTCGTATATGATCGCTACTTGATCAAACAACACACTGGTGCTTAATTGAACGATTTTTCTCACGCTTTCTCAAAAGCGCTACAGCTAATTATTCAACTTGATCCTGCTCTGCTAGAAATTATCGGGCTCTCGTTACGTGTAAGCATCACAGCTGTATTGATTGCAAGTATTATCGGCTTGCCATTAGGTGCTGCATTGGCTTTATACAAATTTTATGGTCGTGGCATCATTGTAGCTTTGTTAAATGCATTTATGGGCTTGCCACCTGTTGTTGTAGGACTTGTTGTATATTTAATTCTGTCTCGTTCGGGCCCACTCGGTGTGCTTGGATTATTATTTACCCCAACCGCCATGATTATTGCACAGGTCTGTTTGATCACACCTATTGTCGCGGCACTTACAAGACAAACCATATTAGATGCGAATGATGAATATCATGAACAACTTCGTGCCTTAGGTGCAAAAGCATCACGCATGATGAAAACCCTACTATGGGAGACTCGCTTTAGCTTAATGACAGGTGTATTTGCAGGTTTTGGTCGCGCAATTGCAGAAGTGGGTGCTGTTTTAATTGTTGGCGGCAATATTAACCATGCGACACGTGTAATGACTACGGCAATTGCGCTTGAAACACGCAAAGGTGATATAGAACTTGCGCTTGCCTTGGGAATTATACTAATTACCATCTCATTAATTGTTACATCATTAGTTATGAGTGCTAGACATGCTGCATACCAATACCATAGTTGATATGAGCAGTACTGGCGCTTTGCCATTGCAAATTACGAATTTGCAAATTGCTAAAAAAGGCAATTTATTACTCAACGAGGTGTCTCTAAAAATCGAATCAAACGATGTCACCATCGTCCTTGGGCCAAATGGTGCAGGAAAAAGTTTATTACTGCGTGCAGCACATGGTTTAGAAGCGCCTAATAAAGGGACCATAAAATGGAATGCACACCAACCTGAACCACAGCACGCCTGGCGATCCTACATATTTCAGAAGCCGGTGTTATTACGCCGCAGTGTGCGCGCCAATCTTGAATATGTTTTGTCATTACATGATGTTAATAAATCGGACTATGATTCTCTGATTAGTGCTGCGTTAGAACAAACTGGTTTGTCAAAAATAGCGGATCGTAATGCTAGGGTGTTATCTGGTGGCGAGCAACAACGACTTAACATTGCGCGCGCTTGGGTACTGCAACCCAAAGTAATGCTATTAGACGAACCCACGGCCGAACTTGACCCTAGTGGTACTGCGGTTATTGAACGTTTAATTGAAACCATTGCCCAACAGGGAACAAAAATTATCATGACTACCCATGATTTAGGGCAGGCACATCGGCTGGCAAACGATATAATCTTTTTACATCAAGGATGTTTAATAGAACACACCACAGCTGAAAAATTTTTTGAACACGCAGAAACAAAACTAGCACGTAATTTTATTGCTGGTGAATTATTAACTGAAGACTTATCAACATGAAACGGATTTTCATAATACTATTTTTATTTTTTACTAACATAGGCATGACAATTGCCGATGATGAACCCTTCATCACGTTATCATCCACTACCTCTACGGATAATTCTGGATTGTTAGATTACTTAATTCCTAAATTTAAAAACAAAACTGGAATTGATGTACGTGTGATTGCAGTAGGCACCGGACGCGCACTACTTCTTGGTGAACGCGGAGATGCAGATATTGTTTTAGTGCATCACAAGGTATCAGAAGAAAAGTTTATTGAAAAAGGCTTTGGTATCGAACGCAAAGATGTCATGTATAACGATTATGTAATCGTCGGGCCAAAACAAGATCCGGCAAAAATCAAACAAGTAAAAAAAGCCGCTAAAGCATTTCAACTCATCAGCAAAATCCAATCCCCTTTTATATCGCGTGGTGACGATAGCGGAACGCATAAAAAAGAATTGGAACTATGGTCACTGACTGGTGTGAATATTCAACAATATAGTGGCGAATGGTACCGAGAAGCCGGCGCTGGGATGGGTGCAACGCTTAACATTGCCAATGGCATGAGTGCTTATACGATGTCAGATCGAGGCACGTGGTTATCGTTTAAAAATCGTGATGAACTTACATTGCTATTTGAAAATGACCCACCACTCTTCAACCAGTACGGCATCATTCTTGTTAACCCAGAACGACATGCACATATTAAACACAAAGAAGCGAAACTGTTCTCAGATTGGCTCACCTCAAATGAAGGCCAACAGGCCATTGCCGACTTCACATTAGAGGGTCAGCAACTATTCTTCCCCAACGCCCAGCGAGAAATAGCTACTGCTGAACCACACTAAACTTTCGAATCTATATAATCGCAAGATACTATATGTCTTTATAATTCTTGCCAGGGCATTTCTATGGATATCAACGAAATCATTGGAATTTTATCAAATGCTCCAACATGGGTTTGGGTTGTTGGAGGAATCATGATCTTTGTCGTTTTCTTTGGCGACCGAAAGCTTTGGGAACTAGAAGTTAAATTTCCAATGAAACATGGCGTTGGTCGTGGTGAGGTAGAATTTGAATGCCTTAAGAAAAAAGGCAGTAGCATCGAACTAAAATTTGAGCTCGAAAAAATATTTCACAATAAACCAATTGAAGTTTTCTTAAACAACCAGCTTGTATATACCATTCCTGAGTCAAAAAATAATCGCGCCCATCTTTTTCTAGAAGAGAAACTTGAATTACAAAAACCAAATGAAGGTGACAAAGTATATGTAAATATTGGTGGACTAAAACAATTTGAGGGAGTTCTCGTCAGAGATTAAAAATAAATATTTCAAATGATTCATTCAAGATCGTATATGAATACTGTTCATCGCGCGAAAGTGGGTCTATCTTTACTCAAGCCCATGGCATGCTTCATAAAAAACTTTTTTATTGGTTTTAATGAATCAGCCGTTCTTAGTGCTGCATTTCTTGCAGAAATGATTGCTTTATTACTTGAACCAAAGGCCGCAACAAACCCATCCATGGCTTTTTGCATGATTTGTGTTTCCCCCACTCTTGCGCGTTCATATTTTCGTAAAACCTTTAGACCCCCAATATCACGATCGGTAGAAGCGATCACATCAGCTAACACCGCAGCATCGGTAAAACCTATGTTTGCACCTTGTCCGGCAAGTGGATGAAGTGCATGCGCGGCATCTCCCACTAATGCAATACGAGGTTGCACCATGGAATCGGCTTGACCGGACACCAATGGAAAGGCAACACACTTTGATTTTAATGTGATGTTGCCCAATTGCATTGCACTGGCCTGCGTTAAAGCATCAGCAAACTCATACTCATTGAGCTTCATAAGTTCATCTGCATAATCTTCACTGACTGACCAAACGATCGAACACTGATCATTATCAAGGGGGAGCAATGCGAGAGGACCCGTACTTAAAAACCGTTGCCAGGCTGTGTGTTGATGGGGTTGCTCGGTTTCTACTAATGCGACCAAACCCATTTGTTGATAGCTTTTCTCTAGAAAGGAAATTCCTGCAAGATTACGAATGGCGGAACGACTACCATCCGCCCCCACAACAAGTTTTGTAGAAATGAGTTTGCCGCTTCTCAATGTCACTTCTGCATGACTTTGGTGAATGATGACTTTTTTAATTTGTTCCATTAACAACCACTCTACATTGGACTGTTGTTGCAATGCTTCATGCAAACTTGTTTGAATCACAAGATTTTCTACGATATGACCAAGATTATCTGTTTGCATAGCATCTGCACTGAAATCAATGGCAGCCTCACCTGCTTCATCCCAAACATGCATTTTGGTAAACGCTAATACTCGTTTAGCTTGCATGTGCTGCCATGCATTTACATATTCAAAGATAGCTTGGGAACCAGGGCTCACTGCGGTCACCCGTGCCTCAATTGTGCGATCATTCTCAAAAGTTGTAATTTGACTGCGATCAATTACTGCAACTGACTTGCCTTGTTTGCATAACAAGTTTGCCAACGTTAAGCCCACCATGCCGGCTCCAGTAATAACTACGTCAACAGAAACATCCCAAGCAGTCACGAGATAACTCCGGTAATAACTACGTCAACTGAATAATGATCTGCAGTCATGAGTTAACTAACCTACCCTGCAGCAGATTGGCCTGCGAGCCTGCTTCGCCTAAATTTTGTTTCACAATTCGCTCTTCCAAAATTGGAATAGCCCCCAGCATCGCCAAACCCAAGCCGCGTG
>JBCCEI010000049.1:0-13639 GCA_039030355.1 Pseudomonadota bacterium
CAAATTATTTATTAGAGAGATTAAGTTTTATAAATCTAAAAAGTAAAGTGATCCTGTTGTTAATTTATTGTGTCAGTGTTGGTGTAACTAATTATCATTCTTATTTAGATTGAATACTAATTAATTGAGTTAAATATTGGTCAATGTAGTATTTTCCCAAATTAATATTATCCTAGCTTAAAATCCCTTTGCAGATTTATTGTTTTCTATTTGTATGCGTGGAGGTTTTTTGTATAGTTTTTTTAAGCATGAGTTCATATTGCTAGCTAAAAATAATGCATGCTCTCCTATGATTAAGGGAATCATGCGAAAGGATGAGTCTGCGGCAATCCTACTACCTAAATACGAGTCTCAATTAAAACACGCATATAAGCTTCGTTACTATAAAACTGTTCTTAAGTTCTATGACTATGAAATAGAAGAGTATTACCGTGATAGGCAACGACCAATTAGTAAGTGGTTAATCAAGCCTATTGTCGTTAGGCTTTGTAATTTTGATAATTAATTAAGGGATAATGAATAAATATTTTTCGCAGTAAGATTAAGTTCAATTTTTTCGTCATCTGGTAATTTATGTAGGTCTTCGTAAAGCTTGCCCATAAATGTAATGTAGTCTAACGCAGAAATGGGTTTGAAATTTTCACTCATATAGCCACCACCTATGATCGGATACTTAATAAATCCATAACACTCTCCATCTTTTAATTTAATCCCATTATCATTTAGATTATCGGCCACCTGAATCAATAACCATTCATTCGCATATTTGCCTTGATTCATTTTCTTATAAAACTCGGTTTTTGTATTGGCGAGTTTTTCTAATTCCCCTGTATCCATTCGCAATCGGTATACGCCTTCATTTTCCAGGGTAATAAATAGCTCTCCAAATAGATTTATAAACAGAATCGTAAATTCATTAGGCAATAGCCAATGCCATGACTTTAGGGAACATAGACAGTCAACATGAGCTTTTTGTATGAAGTATTTTTCGATCATATAGTGACGCTTTGATTGATGCTCATTAAATATTAAGTCAGGAGTTCAAGTTTAGAACTGGACATTTATATCCAGTTACTCAGATAGCAGACCGTAAAATATTCGAAATTATTTCAATAAATGGTGTCAGTATCTAAATATTGAATACCCACTTAATTAGGAAGTGGTGTTGGGTTGGCCAGAGCTGATATCAGCCATTGGCTGAAAGTGGTCATTCCTTAAATTTTAAGAGTGGGGATTAGTTATGAATTTCTTCTGGTAATTGCACCGATGGCAGGGGAGTGACACTTATATATCGTGAAGTGTCAGAATTGTTATTTATCTGTCACAAATGAATGGTGAATAGATACCGGTGATGGTTCTAATTAATTTTGAAATGTGATGATTTGAAGAACTAGATTTGTGGTAGCGGGGGCAGGATTTGAACCTGCGACCTTCGGGTTATGAGCCCGACGAGCTGCCAGACTGCTCCACCCCGCAACGATCTGAGCGGCAGAAGTCTACGCAGGTGGGGTAATTATTTCAACAATGTTATGGACTTATATTCAAAATAACGTTTAATTGTTTAAATGTTGATTACCTTTGAAACCAAAGCGTATGCCAATATCACTATGTTTGGTGATATCGCAATGAAACTAATCAAATATATGGGGCATAGTGGTTCGGTGCCGGGTGCAATCAAAGCAGAAGATTTGCCAAACGCGTTGGATAAATTAAAAGCAGAAGTGCTTTTGAAAATGCAAGAAAATAATGCACAAGATCAGGGTAGCCATCAGTACGAGGAAGATGAGGCATTTGTCTCTCTCGACAAACGAGCCAAGCCGCTTTTTGAATTGTTAGAAGCTGCGATTGCACATAATACTGATGTCATGTGGAATCAGTAGCATACCACTATCCAATAGCACACAATCTCATGATTGTTAATGATTGAAGATACAAGAGGTTACAACAATTATTTGTAGCTTTTTTTAGCTGGCAACATGCTGGCCAGTTAGGCAAATTACGCTGTATAATAGAACATTGAATCTATCTACTAGCTGTAGAATCAGAATACTTATAAGAATTTAAGGAGTTTGCAAATGAGTGAAGCCAGTTTATATGACCGTCTTGGTGGCGGCGACAAAATCAGAAATATTGTTGCGGATGTTTGGGCGAACCACACCAGTAACCCCAAGGTTAAAAACCGCTATGTAAACAGCGATGGTGAGAAAGTTAAGCAAGTTGTATGGGAGTTTTTCTGTTCCGGTATCGGTGGCCCTCAAGAGTACACTGGTCAAGACATGCTTACTGCTCATACAGGTATGAATATTAATGATGAAGAGTTTGTTGCGGTATGTGATGATGTGCTTTCAGCCCTTGATAAAAATAATGTAGGGCAAAAGGAAAGAGACGAAGTGCTTTGCATCCTTTACTCAATGAAAGGTGACATTGTAGACGTATAGTCTAATAACCTCATAAGTTTGAAAAAAGCTCGATTTAGTCGAGCTTTTTTTATGTTTATTTGATTGGTAGAAGTTTCTGGTCACAGGCTTATCCTAAAATCCGTGCCATTAGTAGAAGGGCTTATTGTGGAACAAGATCATAGCTTGATGAGATGAATTTTTTTACCTATACTAATTGCGTTTTAGATTGCTAAGTCATTGTTTTTCAATGATTCGAAAGGGCCCTTTAAGGGCCTTTTTTATTGGCCATGAATATTCATCATTAATGTATCAGGTGAAAGGGTATAAGTTAGATGAATTTAATTAATGATCCATTTGGCATTATGCCAATTGTAGAGCCGGTAATCGTTGGCATGGGCTACGATTTTTGGGGCCTAGAATGCCAAATTAGTGCCAATACGGCACAGGTGAGAATATTCATTGATAAAGACGATGGCATCAGTTTGGACGATTGCTCACGAGTGAGCCAGCAGTTGAGTGCAGTTTTAGATGTAGAGGACCCGGTTGAGGTGCCTTATACATTAGAAATTTCATCACCCGGCATTGATCGCAAACTATTTAAACTGGAGCAATTAAAGCGTTCGATCGGTAGTAAAGTTAAGGTAAAAACTGCATGGCCAATTGAAGAGCGGAGAAATATTCGAGGCATGTTGAAAGATGCGAATGACGAAAACGTGACTTTGATTACTGAGGATGCAAAAAATTTTGTTATTCCGGTAGAGGCGATTAAGAACGCTAAGTTGGTAGTTGATTTGAATATAAATGAAAAAATTAGTAATTAAATTTTAAATTAATCAAGTAATTATGAATAAAGAAATTTTACTCGTAGCAGATGCTGTTTCTAACGAAAAAGGTGTCGATAAAGATATTATTTTCCAAGCGATTGAAGCCGCGCTAGCAAGTGCAGCTCGAAAAAAGCATGGCATGGAAATGGATATTCGAGTCGCAATTGATCGTGAATCTGGTGAGTATGAGTCATTCCGTCGTTGGGCTGTTTTAGATGATGAAGATCCAGAATTTGAATCTACCGAGCGTCAAATACTTCATAGCTATGCCATTCAAGATCATCCTGACATTCAAGTGGGTGCGTATATAGAAGAGCCAATTGAATCTGTGGCATTTGGGCGTATTTCTGCGCACACGGCAAAACAAGTTATTGTTCAAAAAATTCGTGAAGCGGAACGTTCGCAAATTGTCGAGATTTTCCAGGACCGTGTTGGCGAATTAGTTATGGGTGTGGTTAAGCGTAGTGACCATCAAGGTACCTATATTGATCTTGGCAGTAACGCAGAAGGTTTTATTCCTCGTGATCATATGATTGCACGCGAAGCAATGCGTCCCGGTGATCGTGTACGCGCTTTTTTAAATGAAGTAAAAGAAGAAGTACGTGGTCCACAGTTATTTTTAACGCGTACTGCTCCAGAATTTTTAATTGAATTATTTAAATTAGAAGTGCCTGAAGTAGGGCAAGGTCTAATTGAAGTTTTATCGGCTGCACGTGACCCTGGTTTACGTGCCAAGATTGCAGTGAAATCAAATGATCCTCGGTTAGATCCAGTAGGTGCGTGTGTAGGAATGCGTGGTTCGCGTGTGCAATCTGTATCTAATGAACTAGCTGGTGAACGCATTGATATTATTCTTTGGGATGAAAATCCTGCACAGTATGTCATTAATGCTATGTCACCTGCAGCAGTAACATCAATTGTTGTAGATGAAGATAAAAACAGTATGGATATCGCAGTAGAAGATGAAAAACTTTCTCAAGCTATAGGTCGTGGCGGTCAAAACGTAAAACTTGCAAGCCAATTATCTGGTTGGGAGTTAAATGTAATGACTGAAGGGCAAGCAGAGGAGAAGAGTGAAGCCGAAACGCGTCAGATTGTTGAAATGTTTATGTCGCAGTTGGATGTAGACGAAGAAGTAGCTGTAATTCTTGCGCAAGAAGGTTTCTCTAGTGTTGAAGAAGTGGCCTATGTGCCGCCAAAAGAGCTGGTTGAAGTTGAAGAGTTTGAAGAAGAGATGGTGGAAGAGTTACGTGCACGAGCACGTGATGTGCTACTTACCACCGCTTTGGTCACGGAAGAAAAATTTGCAGATGTTGAGCCTTCAGCAGAATTGCTCAATATGGAAGGCATGGATAAAGATCTTGCATTTGAGCTTGCATGCAGAGGTATTTCAACCATGGAAGATTTAGCAGAACAATCTGTTGATGAATTGTTGGAAATAGAAGGTCTTGATTCGGACCGTGCAGGCGCATTGATAATGACTGCGAGGGCGCCATGGTTTGAAAATGAAGGCGCAACTACATAAACAAAGTATCTACATATTATTGAGTAAGCGATTAAATAATGAGTGAAGTAACGGTAAAGCAGCTAGCGGAAGTAGTGAAAACTCCGGTTGAAAAATTACTGGAGCAGCTTTCTGAAGCGGGTTTAGCTTTTAGTGGCCCCGATGAAATTGTTTCTGATGAGCAAAAAATGCAATTACTTGATCATTTGCGTAACAGTCGCAGCAAAGTTGCTGATAAAAATGGTGCGGAAGGTAAAAAAATCACTTTACGTAGAAAAAGCACGACCCAATTAAAAGTAGGTGGCTCGACCGGTCGCAATGCAAGTGGCGGTGGTACAGTAAATGTAGAAGTAAGGAAAAAACGCACTTATGTAAAACGGAGTGTGGTGCTTGAAGAAGCGGCTAAAGAAGAACAAAAACGCGTAGAAGAACAAGCCGCAAAAGAAAAAGAGATTGCAGATAAATTAGCGCTAGAGGAAAAAGAGAAACAAGAAAAAGAAGCATTAGCCAAAAAACAAGCTGAACAAGAAGCGCAACAACAAGCCGAAGTAGTTAAGCAAAAAACTCCGGAACAACTTGCAGTTGAGCAAGCCGCAGCAGAAGAGCCTGTGGTTGTGGAAAAGCCAACAGATCCTAAACCCACTGAAAATAAAACCGAGAAAAAGGCGAGCCAACCAAAACGCCAAGAGTTACATGTTGCAAGCGATAAACGAGGTAAGCGAAAGGCAAAGCCAAAACAACGACGTCCAGGAAAAGTTGCTCCGAGTGACAAGCACCAGTTTGAAAAACCAGTTGAACCCATCAAACGTGAAATACTAGTACCAGATAGTATTTCTGTTTCAGATCTTGCACAAAAAATGGCGGTGAAGGCTGCTGAAGTAATAGGTGTAATGATGAAGATGGGTGTGATGGCAACCATCAATCAAATTCTAGACCAAGACACTGCCATTCTAGTTGTTGAAGAAATGGGTCATGAAGCAAGACCAATGGAAGCAACAAGCATTGAAGATGATGTATTGCAGGTTGAATACGATGAAAGCCAAGCGATCGTTAGGAATCCTGTTGTGACTGTGATGGGTCATGTTGATCACGGTAAAACATCATTGCTTGATTACATTCGAAGCACCAAAGTGGCTTCAGGCGAAGCTGGTGGAATTACGCAACACATTGGTGCGTATAGTGTAAGCACTGATAAAGGTGAAATTACATTTTTAGATACACCAGGCCATGCAGCATTTACCGCCATGCGTGCACGAGGCGCACAAGCAACTGACATCGTGATTTTGGTCGTTGCGGCAGATGATGGCGTGATGCCGCAGACCAAAGAAGCGGTTGAGCATTCGCGCGCTGCAGATGTACCAATGATTGTGGCAGTAAATAAATCGGATAAAGAAGATTCTGACCCGGAGCGTGTGCGCAATGAACTTTCAGCATTAGAGGTGCTTCCAGAAGAATGGGGCGGTGATACGATCTTTATAAATGTATCGGCACACACCGGCCAAGGTATAGATGAACTTTTAGAAGCCGTTATTTTGCAAGCTGAAATTTTAGAATTAAAGGCTGTTGATAAAGGTCCTGCTTCAGGAATCGTAATTGAATCATCGCTTGATAAAGGACGTGGTCCGGTCGCAACCGTTTTAGTACAACAAGGGTTGTTATCAAAAGGTGACATGCTTCTTACAGGAGAAGAATTTGGTCGTGTACGTGCTATGTTTGATGAAAATGGTGAAGAAGTTGAGCAGGCAGGCCCCTCGACACCTGTCGTAATATTAGGTTTGTCTGGTGCTGCGAATGCTGGTGAGGAAGCCATTGTTGTCGCGAATGAACGTAAGGTACGTGAAATTGTAGATTTGCGTAAAAGTAAATCGAGAGATACACGATTCGCTGCTCAACAAGCCTCAAAACTTGAAGACGCATTTAGTCAGATGGGTGACGGTGTCGTCGCAACTGTGAATGTATTAATCAAAGCTGATGTTCAAGGTAGTGCAGAGGCGCTAAAAGATTCGCTAGAAAAGTTATCTACAGATGAAGTTAAAGTTAAAATAGTGATGTCTGCAGTGGGTGGCATTAATGAGTCTGATGTAAATTTAGCAGAAGCCTCAAAAGCCGTAATGATAGGTTTTAATGTTCGTGCTGATGGTGCCGCAAAAAGAACAGCAGCAGACGTTGGAGTAGAGATTCGTTATTACAGCATAATTTATGAAGCTATCGATGATGTGAAACTCGCCATGAGTGGCATGCTTTCACCAGAACTTCGTGAAGAAATAATTGGCTTGGCAGAAGTGAAAGATGTATTTAGGTCATCCAAGATGGGCGCAGTTGCAGGAACACAAGTTGTTGAAGGTGTAATTAAACGTGGCAATCCAATTCGCGTGTTGCGCGACAATGTTGTGATTTATGAAGGCGAGCTTGAATCATTGCGCCGCCACAAGGACGATGTCAACGAGGTGAAATCTGGAACTGAGTGCGGCATAGCGGTTAAGAATTATAATGATGTGCAGCCGGGTGATCAGATTGAGGTTTATGAGCGGACTGAAATTGCTCGCTCTATATAATGAAACTTTGATTTGCCACTATGCTTCGTTAAAAATTTTCTCAAAATGCTTATTTACTAATATGTAAACTCTGCTTTTTCGAAAATATTTGTCTCGCCTAGTATCATATCAAAGTCCCCTCAGGTATAAACTGATGCAAGATCAATCTAGTAGGCCATTACGTGTAGGCGAGCAACTCCGTCGTGAGATTTCTAATCTGTTACGAAATGAAGTAAAAGATCCGCGTATTTCAGACATCATTATTTATGATGTTGTAGTGAGTAAAGATTTAGGCACTGCGAAAGTATATTTCAGCCCAATGAATATTGAACAAGATGCGATTGAGGTTACTCAGGGTTTACAAAGTGCAAGTGGATTTTTGCGTACTCAATTAAGCAAGACACTGCATATGCGAAAAATGCCTGAGTTACGATTCATTGTTGATGAAACGGAAGCTAAGAGTGAACGTATTGAACAGCTTATCCAAAAAAGCTTAAACAAATAAATTCACAACGTCGCGATGCCTAGACGTAAAAGTAAAGGTCGAGCGTTAACCGGCTTGTTGTTGTTTGACAAAACAAGTGGTGAATCTTCAAACCATGCTCTTCAAAAAGTAAAACGTCTCTTTAACGCAGCCAAAGCGGGCCACACCGGCACATTAGATCCATTAGCCACAGGTTTGCTAGTGATTTGTTTTGGTCGTGCTACAAAAATATCTAATTATTTTTTAACTGCAGACAAACAATATCAAGTGACACTAAAACTTGGTGAAACCACTACGTCTGGTGATGCGGATGGGGATGTGCTGGAGCAAAAAGACTTTGTAAAACTATCGCAAGCACATATTCAACAAGCAGCATTGAAATTAACAGGGGAGATTGAGCAAGTTCCACCAATGTACTCTGCGCTTAAGCACCAGGGTAAAAGGCTATATGAACTTGCACGTAAAGGTGAAGAAGTTGAGCGTAAGATTAGAAAAGTAAATGTTCATGAGTTTAAATTCATTTGTCAGCGAGAAGATTTAGTCACAATGCATGTGCATTGCTCTAAAGGAACATATGTTAGAACACTGGTGGAAGATCTGGGAAATTTACTTAATTGTGGCGCACATGTAGTTCAATTAAGAAGGACTTCAATAGGGCCATTTACACAACCGAATATGTATACCCTGCGAGATTTGGAGGCTCTTGTAATGGAAGATTTAGCATCTTTGGATGCATTGCTGCTTCCAGTCGAATCTGCTTTACAACATTGGCCCAAAATTCATGTCACTCAGCAGCAAATACAAGATATTCAACACGGCCGACCGATTAATTTGCCTGAGCTCGATAAAGATACTTCTGCGAGAATTTACGATGCCGAGAATCAGTTTTATGGGATGGCGAATTTCAACGAAAAGGGCAAAATTGCAATAAAGTGCCTGAATAAAAGTGTTTAATACCCCTTTAAGTATAGGCTGGTTGGTGGGTTACATACCGAGATATTTTTCCTTGTTCATAGGGGGCTACGTGGTAGAATCGCCCCACAATTTAAAGGCGTGTTTAGTAAGAAAGAACAGGGCCGTAAACAAATAGCAGGCCAGCAGGAATAGGCGCAGGCAAAAGAGAAAATAGGCAAGAGATAAGATGACCATTACAGTACAAGACAGAGCAGAAATCGTAAAAAAATATCAACGTGACGGAAATGACACAGGTTCTCCTGAGGTACAAGTAGCTCTGCTATCTGCGCGCATCACCGATTTAAGTGATCACTTCGCAAAACATAAAAAAGATCACCATTCACGACATGGTCTTTTAAAGATGGTAAATCATCGACGTAAGTTATTAAATTACTTGCGTTCAACAGATCAGAAAAGATATCAAGACTTAATCAGTTCATTAGGGCTAAGACGCTAATTGGATCGCTCTCTACCAGGAGGGTATTCAGTGTCTAGTTCTTATCAATTTCTACAAACCTTTGCATTTATTCATTGCAACATGAGTATGTTGTGTGAGCGAGTGTAATTTTAATCAAATATCAGTAATTCAACTATTGGAAGTAAGCAGTGAGCAAAATAACGAAGACATTTAAATATGGGGACCATGAAGTAACGCTTGAAACTGGCGAGATTGCGAGACAAGCCTCTGGTGCTGTATTGGTAGACATGGGTGGTACAACTGTAATGGTAACGGTCGTTGGTAAAAAAGACGTTCAGCCGGGCCAAGATTTTTTCCCGCTTACGGTTAATTACCAAGAAAAAACATATGCTGCTGGAAAAATTCCAGGTGGATTCTTTAAGCGCGAAGGTCGACCTACTGAAAAAGAAACACTTACTTGCCGATTGATCGATCGTCCGATTCGACCCATGTTTCCGAAAGGTTTCATGAATGAAGTTCAGGTTATCGCCAATGTTGTATCAATGAATACAGATGTAAATCCTGATATTCCCGCAATGATAGGTACATCGGCTGCGTTATCTATATCAGGAATTCCATTTAACGGTCCAATGGGTGCAGCACGCGTTGCATACGTAGATGGGAACTATGTCTTAAACCCAAATTACTCTCAATTAGATAAATCAAAATTGGATCTCGTAGTAGCAGGTACTGAGAGTGCAGTACTTATGGTTGAATCTGAAGCGGATATTCTTTCCGAAGAAGTGATGTTAGGCGCAGTAATGTTTGGACATGAAAGTTTACAAACTGCAATCTCGGCAATTAACGAGTTTGCGACTGAGGTGAATACTCCGGTTTGGGATTGGCAAGCACCTGAAACAGATGAGTCTCTAGCAGCAAAAGTGAATGATGCATGTGCTGCACAACTAGGTGAAGCATATAGCATTGCAGAAAAATTAACGCGACAAGAAAAAGTTGGAGAAGCGCGTGATGCCGTAGTTGCGGCGTTAGCAGATGAGGAAAATGGCCCTACTGAATCAGAAGTGCTAGCTGCATTTAAAAAAGAAGAAAAGAAAATTGTACGAGGTCGTATTATCGCTGGTGAAAAACGTATAGATGGTCGTGATCAAAATACAGTAAGACCCATCTCGGTTCGTACAGGTGTTTTACCTCGCACACATGGAAGCGCATTGTTTACCCGCGGTGAAACACAAGCGGTTGTAGTTACTACCCTAGGAACAGGCCGCGATGCACAAATTATTGATGCAATTGAAGGTGAATATAAAGACAACTTCATGTTGCATTACAACTTCCCTCCATTCTGTGTTGGTGAAACTGGATTCGTTGGCTCACCTAAGCGCCGTGAAATTGGTCATGGAAAATTAGCTAAGCGCGGAATACAAGCTGTTGTGCCAAGTGAAGAGGAATTTCCTTATGTGTTGCGTGTGGTTTCTGAAATTACTGAATCGAATGGTTCAAGTTCAATGGCCAGTGTTTGTGGTACTAGTCTATCGATGATGGATGCAGGGGTACCGCTTAAAGCACCTGTTGCAGGTATCGCGATGGGGCTAATTAAAGAAGGCGATGACTTTGCTGTACTAAGTGATATTTTGGGTGATGAAGATCATTTAGGTGACATGGACTTCAAAGTTGCAGGTACCACAGAAGGAGTTACTGCATTACAAATGGACATCAAGATCGAAGGCATCACTAAAGAGATTATGGATAAGGCACTGACTCAAGCAAAAGACGGACGCTTACATATTCTTGGTGAAATGGCGAAGGACATATCTGCGCCTCGTGAAGAAATGTCGGAATACGCACCGCGCTTTACCGTATTAAAAATTAATCCAGATAAGATTCGTGATGTGATTGGTAAAGGTGGCGCCACCATACGTCAACTTACCGAAGAAACCGGTACAACAATCGATATTGATGATGATGGTAATGTAAAAATTGCTTCAATTGATAAAGCAGCAGGTGACGATGCGAAAAAACGTATCGAAGATATCACTGCAGATGTTGAAGTAGGAAAAATTTATGAAGGCAAAGTTGTCAAGATCATGGACTTTGGTGCATTTGTCAGTGTATTGCCAGGTAAAGATGGTCTTGTTCATATATCGCAAATTTCACATGAACGTGTTGAAAACGTCACCGATGAATTAACTGAAGGCGATATCATCAAAGTGAAGGTGCTGGAGATTGATAAGCAAGGACGCATTCGATTAAGCATGAAAGCGATTGACGAATAATGATTAAGTTGTAAAAAGTTTTAAAAAGGGCGCTTAAAGCGCCCTTTTTTATGTCTCTAGTTATTTATACAGGCTCTAGGATTAGCAGATAACAGGCAGTTTATTTGAGTATAATATTCAGTTACTACCCTTGGCTTACATTTCGGCGTCTATTTTATCGACATATGTATAGGTGATTTATGTGTAAAATCTTGAATATTGTAGTTATTTATATATCCGTCACAGCTTTGGTTTTTGGTCACGCAACGCCAGCTTATGCTGGGCTTATAGGTACAGATCAAATATTACTAGAGGATGCGATAAATCAAGATCGAGAAATTCTCTATGAAATTCTAGATCGAAATGAAGCGCAGAATTTTTTAGAAAATAACGGTGTTTCTAAAAAACAAGCACAAGAGCGTATAGCAGCACTCACTGATGAGGAGGTCAAGGAGCTCAAGCAAAATTTTGAAGATCTTCCAGCAGGCGGTGTAGGTAGTGCTGCGGCTATACTAATTTTAGTTTTGTTAGCAATAGTATTAGTTCTTGGAAGATGAGTGTTTGCCCTAATTAAGCCATGAATGCCAGTGCTACAAACTATGAGCAAAGGAAATGCGAATATAAAATGCTAAAAGAAACTTGATAAAACTAAAGAAATTCATATGTAATTTATGTCCATGAAAATGATTAACTTGAAAAGCAAATATAATAAGAAATGAGAAGTAATCTAAATTTTGACTTATTTAATGGGTTAAATGAGCAGCCCATACATGTACTCGATAAAGATGGTGTAGTGAATTACTTCGAAGAAATGATTTCTTCTAAGTTGGCGGATGACTATTTCAGTTGTTTGCTAAAAAAAATCGCGTGGAAAAATGATGAAGTAAATTTATTTGGTAAGAAAATTAAGACAAAGCGCAAAGTGGCCTGGTATGCGAATAAACCTTTCAAATATACATACTCAAATAATACCAAGCAGGCGTTACCATGGATTGAGGAATTATTAGAACTAAAGACGATTGTTGAGTGCAAAACAGGAGATAGCTTCAACTCTTGTTTACTTAATCTATATCATGACGGTTCTGAAGGCGTTTCTTGGCACAGCGATGCTGAAAAAGAGTTAAAAAAAAATGCAACGATTGCTTCATTAAGTCTAGGGGCGGAGAGAAAATTTTCTTTCAGGCATAAAAAAACCAATGAAACAATCTCAATGCTTCTACATCATGGGAGCTTACTTGTTATGAAAGATGTAACTCAATCTAATTGGCTTCATCGATTACCACCTACAAGAACGATTAATCAGCCAAGAATTAATTTAACATTTAGAACAATTGGTCACTAAAGTTGAACTTTAGTTTTTGATGCATAGCTCATTTTAGTTCAAAATAAAATTTATTATGGGTGATAAGCAAAAAATACATAAAACCGAAGAACAATGGCGCAAAGAACTCACGTCGGAGCAGTTCTATATTTGTCGGCAGAAGGGTACGGAACCTGCCTTTAGTGGCGAGTTTAATGGCCACAAAGGATCGGGCACTTATGTCTGTGTTGCGTGCAAAACACCGCTGTTTGATTCTGATCATAAATTTGACTCAGGTTCAGGTTGGCCAAGTTTTTTTCAACCCACTAATATTGAATGCATTCAAGAAGAATTTGATGAGTCGCATGGCATGCGACGAACCGAGGTGATGTGTAAAGCTTGCGGTGCGCATTTGGGTCATGTTTTTGAAGATGGACCTCAACCAACAGGACTTAGATATTGTATTAATTCGATCTCCTTAGGCTTTGATTCTAAAGGTGATTCTTAACTCAAAGTTATTGTTCTCTGACTATTGTCTAGTTTTCAGCCGCATCTATTTATGCCACTTATTCTAAAATGCATTTATGGTCAATGAGTTAACAGTCGGTAGATCAGAAATTTCTTCATCTTCCGTTTAGTTGTATCTGTCAATTACGATGAATTCTCGTGCCTTATATATATGGGTAGGACGCTGTAAATATGCCTGTAACGGATGCTATAATTTCTAACAATATCAGTATGGTGCAACAAATTAGAATCAAAATAGGTGCATCAAGCTAATTGCAGATTTCTTAATCTCATCTTTTTAATTTTCTTTCTTCTTGATGGAGGTAACCAATGAAGAAATTTTTAATCAACGCGCGGTACTTTTTAGCACCGTTATTAATTTTAGCGGCCATGTTTGGCGTATTGGCAGGCGGGCCATGGGTATGGACCGGCGTGGTACTACTTGGTGCCGGCATCATTATCGATA